>CAYGOJ010000006.1:0-34186 GCA_964351545.1 uncultured Acidimicrobium sp. | reverse complement strand
GCACCTCTGGCTGGTGCACCAGGGCAGCGGCAAGATCGAGTCGACGTTTCATGCCGCCGGAATAAGTCTTGATCCGATCATCAATCGCGTCACCAATATTGACGATGTCGAGCAGATAATTGATACGTTCCGATCGCTCGGCTGGGTTCAGACCATAGAGCCTTCCCTGCATGTCGAGAAGTTCTCGACCGCTTTGTTTCGGGTCGAGAGCCGCATCTTGCAAGGCGACACCGATGTGCAGGCGCACCTCATCGGCCGAGTCAGCGATGTCGAATCCAGCCACGGTTGCCGAGCCGCTTGTTGGCGCCAGCAACGTCGTGAGCATTCTCAAAGTGGTCGACTTGCCGGCACCATTTGGTCCTAGAAATCCGTAAATCTCGCCCTGCCTGACGATGAGATCGACCTCATCGACCGCCGCCTTTTCGCCAAATCGACGTACAAGACGACGAGCATCGATGGCATGATCAATCGTCGCCGTGCTGTCGTTCATAAGTTGATCAGGCTAGCGGCGACGTCGTTTACGGTTGCTTCCGAATGAGTTTTCGCGTCGCAACATTGCTTCTAGCCGAGCGATTCGAATGCGTGCCGGTGGATGTGTTGCAAGGGCGACTGCGCTCCAACCACGAAGTACTTCGCTATGTCCGGATTCGACGACGTGCTTGAGAGCACTCAACAATTCGTGTCCGAAACCCATCTCTACCGCTCGGGAATCTGCTTGATATTCGGCTCCCCGACCAACGATATTTCCCCACGATTGGGCGAACAGCAATCCCGCCAGAAATATCCAGGCGATACCGCTGAGTATTCCCGTGACTACTCGACCGACAACACGCACCAACCGATTCGGGTATCTGTCATCGAACATATTTGTGGCGGCCTGGGCGATGCGTTGCAGTGAGAAACCGACCCGAGCCAAAGTAATTACTGGCAGGCTCATCCACTGGGCAATCGTCAACGCCACGGTGTGTCCACCCAGGTGGTGACTCAGTTCATGGGCCAGAATACCGGCGAGTTCTTGGGTATCGAGATTGTGGATGGCGTACGACGACACCACAAGAAGGTGTCCACCGCAGGCAAATGCATTGATGTCATCGCCATCGGCAACGGCGAGCACGAAACGATTTGGCGCGAAATGATTGGCCTGAGCAACACTTTGCCACGCCTGATCCAATTGGATTAGTTCGGTCGGCGTGGGGGATCGAGCGCCAAGTAAACGAGCAAAAATGAGTCGCTGCACGGGGCGTGAAAACAATACGACGCCCAGTAACAGCAGAGATACTGCAAACAATGAGAAACTCACGCCACCAAATACCCCAAACGGAATCCAAAAAACCGCCGTGGAAATTAGCCATACCGGCAATAGCGCAAGGACAGGCGCGAGCGCGGTAATCGCCGATGAATCAATGCGGCGCATTGCAATGTTCACCTCATCTAGTCAAGCACCTACACTCGATATCCCATGACGGCAAAAACAATTATTGGCGCAGAACCCTGGTCTCATAACGGCACGTGCACCTCGGGCGTGCTCGTTGTCCATGGCTTCACCGGCAGCCCCGGATCGGTGCGAGGGGTGGCGCAAGCATGTGCGGATGCAGGATTCCATGTTGAACTTCCACAACTCAAGGGCCACGGCACCGACATCGCAGACATGCTGGAAACTCATTGGAGTGATTGGTCGGCCGACACGGAAACCGCATATCAAACACTTCGTCGGCGCTGTGACAGAATCGTTGTCATTGGATTGTCAATGGGCGGCACGCTGACGCTGTGGCTCGCCGCTCATCATCCCGAGGTTGTCGGAATCGTTTGCATTAATCCTCTTGCCCAGCCATTGGCAGACGAAATGTTGGCCGGACTTAAGGCGCTCGTCGACGAAGGCATAGAGACCATTGCGTCTATTGGCAGCGACATCGCCGACCCGTTGGCTAAGGAAATCTCCTATGACTCGACCCCGACGGCCCCGCTGCTTTCGTTGTTTGTCGACGGAGTAAGTGACATCGCCACCAGGTATCCGGCAATCCAAGTACCGATGTTGCTTTTGAATTCGGTGACCGATCATGTGGTCGACCCCAGGCAAAGTGACTATCTGGTCGAGCGTTACGGCGGAACGGTGGAACGAGTGATGCTCGAACACGGCTACCACGTGGCAACTCAAGATTACGACAAACTGATTATTAACGAAAAGGCAGTGGCCTTTGCTCGTCGGGTAACCGAATCGTGAATATTCTCGCCAGCATTCCGAGTCCAAGTTCGAGTTCGATACATATTGGGCCGTTGAAGTTAAACGCATACGGGATGATGATCGCGTTAGGGGTTATCGCCGCCATGTGGCTGTGGAGTCGGCGCGTTGAGGCTCGAGGGATTGCCACCCGCGATGATGTCAGCGCCATTGCGATGTGGTCGGTGCCGGCCGGGATCTTTGGCGCCCGTTTGTATCATGTCGCCACCGATTGGTCGCGATTTAACGACGACTTGGGTTCGATATTCAAGGTGTGGCAGGGCGGCCTAGGTATCTGGGGTGGAATCCCCCTTGGACTTGTGGTTGGCGCTTGGGTTGCAAAACGGCGAGGTCTTCCGATTGGTTTACTCATGACGTGTGTCGCTCCGGCGGTGGCATTGGCGCAAAGCATTGGTCGTTGGGGAAATTGGTTCAATCAGGAACTATTCGGTGGGCCAACAACATTGCCGTGGGCATTGCGTATCTCAGATGTAAATGCGGTTGCGGCCGGATATCCACCGGGCACAACCTTTCATCCCACATTTCTCTACGAATCTGTGGCAAGTGCGCTGCTGTGTATTGCACTGCTCGTGCTTGACCGTCGGGTCGCAATGAAACCTGGTCGACTGTTTTTCTTCTATACCGCCGGTTACACCGCCTACAGATTCTTTATTGAGGGGCTACGAGTCGATCCGGCTCATCACATTGGATTTTGGCGACTCAACCAGTGGGTTTCTCTTGTGGTATTTGCCGCCTCGGTCGCCGTCATCGTTGGCATGCGTGGTCTTCCCGAAGCGAGCGCGCAAAGTCTTCCGGAATCGACGGAATAACGCCATGGTCAATGAACCAACTGGCAAGATCACTCCCGAGCTCGTGACCAAAGTTGCGCGCCTGGCCAGATTAAATCTCACCGCTGTCGAACTGGATCGAACCACTCATCAACTGGCCGACATGTTGGAACACTTTCGCGATATTGACAAACTTGATTTGCTCAATGTGGTCCCGATGACCCAGCCGCATCCGCTGAAGAATGTCATGCGTCCCGATGTAGTTGCTCCCGGACTTGATCGTCAAGAGGTGTTGGACAATGCTCCGGCTACTCAGGACGACCGGTTTCGTGTCCCTCCCTCGATCGGTTTCGATGTCTAGCCAGAAGTCAACACAGTCGTTTCCGACCGTCACCGAACTTGTCGCTGACATTCGTAGCGGATCGACATCGGCAAGCGAGGTACTTGAATCTCATCTGGCCCGTATCGACGAACGCGAGAATGAAATTCATGCGTTTAATTTGGTCACGACCGATGCTGCTCGGGCCACCGCCGCTCGGATCGATTCCGACATCGCCGCCGGTAGGGATTGTGGACCACTCGTCGGCGTACCGATTGCGCTGAAGGACAATATGTGTACCCGTGGAGTTCCCACCACGTGTTCCTCGAAAATTCTTGCCGGATGGAAACCGCCGTACGACGCAACTGTGGTCGCTCGGTTACAACAAGCAGGAGCGGTGATCGTCGGCAAAACGAATCTGGACGAGTTCGCCATGGGCTCGAGCACGGAAAACTCGGCCTTTGGTCCGACTCACAATCCGCTCGATACAACCCGCGTCCCAGGTGGTTCGAGCGGCGGCAGTGCCGCGGCCGTTGCCGCCGGATTCGCCTCGGCGGGTTTCGGCAGCGATACCGGTGGAAGCATCAGGCAACCGGCGGCGCTTTGCGGGGTGGTAGGAGTCAAGCCCACGTACGGTCTCGTTAGTCGCTACGGGCTGATTGCGTTTGCCAGCAGCCTCGATCAGATTGGGCCATTTTCGCGCAGTGTCGCCGATGCAGCACTTTTGTTGGAGGTAATCGCCGGTCATGATCCGATGGACTCCACATCAATTCCCCGTCCGGCGCCATCGTTGCAAAGTGCACTGACACAGGGAGTGAAAGGAATGCGGATCGGACGCATCGTCGACTTGCCGCAGGGTTCCGAACCCGAGGTTCTCGCCCGAGTAGACATCGCATTCGATGCTCTCAAATCGGCCGGCGCAACCATCGTCGATGTGACCCTTCCATCGCTTTCGTTTGGTCTCACCGCTTACTATCTCATTGCACCGGCAGAAGCGAGTAGCAACTTGGCCCGCTACGACGGAGTTCGGTACGGACTGCGAGTTGATGCCGACGACATCAATGCGATGTACGGCGCCACTCGGGCGGCCGGCTTTGGTGATGAGGTGAAGCGACGGATCATGCTCGGAACGTATGCGCTGTCGGCCGGTTACTACGACGCTTACTACGGCAAGGCACTCAAAGTTCGGCGGGTCATTGCCGACGACTTCGCCCGCGCCTATGCCGACTGCGATGTCATCCTCAGCCCGACCTCGCCGACGGTCGCATTTCCCATTGGATCGAAAACAAGTGACCCGTTGACGATGTACTTGTGTGATGTCTTCACGATTCCGTCCAATTTGTCGGGTGACGCCGCGATGAGCGTGCCATTTGGAACGGGTGCCCACGGATTGCCAGTCGGTGTGCAGGTCCTAGCACCCGCCCTCGGTGAACAACCGATGTTTCGAGTGGCGGCGGAACTTGAGCGTGCGCTGTGAGCAACTCATCGTCGGCACCAATTCATGCAACCTCATTGCCTAACGGTTGGGAAATGGTGGTCGGTCTTGAAGTGCATGTCGAATTGGCCACCAACACCAAGTTATTCTCCGCCAGCCCTAATAGATTCGGCGACCAACCCAACACAAACATCGATCCGGTGACGCTTGGGCTACCGGGCGCCTTGCCCGTTCTCAATCGTCAGGCCGTCGAACTGGCTATGCGACTCGGGTTAGCGCTCAACTGCACCGTGCAGCCCTCGACCTTTCACCGTAAGAACTATTTCTACCCCGATCTATCGAAGGCGTATCAAATCACTCAATACGACCAACCGTTAAATGTAAACGGATTTCTCATGTTGCCAGGGGGAATTCGCATCGAGATAGAACGCGCCCATCTTGAGGAAGACACGGGCAAGTCGACACACTTCGGCGGTACAAGCGGTCGAATACACGGCAGTGATTATTCGCTCGTGGATTTCAATCGTGCCGGAGTGCCTCTCGTCGAGATTGTGTCGCGTCCGGATATTCGAACGTCTGACCAAGCGCGCCAATACGTCACCGAACTGCGAGCGATTCTGCTAGCGGTTGGGGCAAGCGACGCCAAAATGGAGGAAGGCTCGATGCGCGTGGATGTCAATGTGTCTGTGCGTCGGGCGGACCAGCCGTATGGCACCCGGTGCGAGATTAAGAATGTCAACTCGGTGCGTTCGGTTGGTAAGGCAATTGAGTATGAGGCGCGACGGCAGGTGGATTTGCTTGAAAGTGGAAGCGTCGTGCGACAAGAGACTCGCCACTGGGATGACGCCGAAGGTAGAACCCACACCTTGCGAACCAAAGAGGACGCCGATGACTATCGATACTTCCTCGAGCCCGACTTAGTGGTTCTTGACCCCAACCAAGAATGGATCGAGTCGATACGACGGTCGTTACCTATGTTGCCGGCGGCCCGACGCGACCGACTGGCCAGGGCCGCCGAAGTCGACAACGAAAGTGAAGCGATTTACGTTGTTGTCGAGCGCGGACAAGACGACTACGTTTTAGCGGTGGCTCTAGCTGGTGGAGACGCCAATCGAGCGTTGGTATATGTGCAACAAGGTTTTGCCGATGCAGGACAGTCTCCGAAAGTTCCGCCACGAGATTTGGCCGCGCTCACAGTTCTTGAGCGCGATGCAAAGGTGACGTCGACACAGGCAAAGACGATTCTGGCCGAAATTGTTGCCGCCGACGGCGGTGATCCGGTGGCGATCGCCGAGGCCAAAGGATTTCGAGCCTTAGACCTGACGGCGCTGGCGGAACTTATCGATGCCGTCATCGCGAGCCAGGGTGACGCATGGGCCAAGTACTGTGCAGGGGAAGAAAAGGCCCTCGGCGCGTTGGTTGGAGCAGCAATGAAGTCCTCCCAAGGCAAGGCCGACGGCAAGGCCGTCACGGCGTTGTTGCAGACTCGCCGCGACTCCGCCAGGCCATAGCTAGCCGAACTTGACAGCGAGTGTTAGGTACGCCTAACATGATGTTAGGCGTACCTAACAAAGGAGTATCGAGAATGTTTAAGTTCCGACAGGTCGGTCAAAAGCGACATTTGCGCGCTGTCATCGGCGGAGTATCACTGGTTGCGATGCTAGGTGCGTGTTCCTCATCGGAATCGTCAGAGGTCACATCACTAACCGTGTACAGCGGGCGGAGTGAAGGTTTGGTTGCACTATTGTTCGAAATGTTCACTGCCGAAACAGGGATCACGATCAACGCGCGTTACGGGGATAGCGGTGAGTTGGCCGCACTGTTACTCACCGAGGGCGATGCATCTCCTGCCGACATCTTCTTCTCCCAAGACGCCGGAGCCCTAGGCGCAGTTGGCGAAGCAGAACTCTTGGTCGAGCTTCCGTCAGACGTTACCGACCTCGTCGATGCACGATTTCGTTCAACGGGAAGTCAGTGGGTAGGAACGAGCGGTCGTGCCCGCGTTGCGATTTATAACCCAGATCTTGTGCAAACACCGCCGGCAAGTATTGACGAGCTGTTAGACGCGAAGTGGAAAGGCAAGATTGGTTTCGCACCGTCGAATGCGTCATGGCAGTCATTTGTGACCGCGCTTCGAGTCGTTCGCGGTGAAGATGCCGCCAAGGCTTGGCTCGAAGGATTCGCCGCGAATGCTCCTGTGGCTTACGAAAAGAACGGTGTTGTTCGCGATGCTGTGAACGACGGAGAGGTGTCACTCGGGCTTATCAATCACTATTACTTATACGAAAAGATCAAGGCCGAAGGCGCCGACGCGGTCGTTGCCAAAAACCACTTCTTCACCAACGGTGATGTTGGTGGGCTCGTAAACGTTGCCGGAGTTGGTGTGCTTAGTTCTTCTACCAAACAAGACGCAGCGCTTACCTTCGCACGCTTCTTGCTGTCGGTGGCAGGTCAGGAATATTTTGCTAACACAACATATGAGTATCCGCTCATTGCCGGAGTCTCCCAATACGGTGACTTGCCCTCACTGTCCGAGCTCAATCCGCCGGCAATAGATTTGTCGGATCTCAAATCAATTGAAGCAACGCAGGAACTGCTCGTCGAGACTGGACTCTTGACGAGGTGATCTCGAATGTGCGGGCGCCTCGAGTATTGATGGTGTCTGCGCTTGCGGCAGCGATTATTAGCCTCGTGCCATTGTTGTATCTCGTCGATACGGCAATGTCACGAGGCTTTTCGCAACTGATTGACGAGCTCGCTCAGTGGCGAACGCTACAACTGATCTCTCGAAGCGTGCTTCTCACTTTTGCGGTGACCGTTGCGGCAGTAGTGATTGGTACCTTTGCCGCTTGGGTGGTGGTGATGTCAGGGATTGCGGGCCGAGTTCCGCTCTTAATGTTGTTTTCGTTGTCGCTGGCAATTCCGTCCTATCTCTCGGCCTTCGCTTGGGTCTCATG
Organism: uncultured Acidimicrobium sp.; assembly: GCA_964351545.1. Taxonomy (GTDB): domain Bacteria; phylum Actinomycetota; class Acidimicrobiia; order Acidimicrobiales; family Ilumatobacteraceae; genus UBA3006. Next base: position 26,469 of record CAYGOJ010000006.1, on the reverse strand, counting down.
GCTGCCGTCGATAAGTGGATTTCTCGGAGCGTTTGTCGTACTGACCTTGGTGTGTTATCCGTATGTCATGTTGCCCGTGGTCGCAGCCATGCGCCGAATCGACGGACTCCACGAGGAAGTGTCGCACTCGCTAGGTCGACGAGGGTGGTCGATGTTTTTTGGATTGACACTCGGGCAGATTCGCAGCTCAATTGTCGGTGGCGCGTTGCTCGTTGCACTCTACGCGCTAAGCGATTTCGGAGCCGTTGCCGCTATGCGGTACGAAGCGTTTACCTGGGTAATTTATGGGGCTTATCGCTCTGGATTTAATCCGTCGCGTGCCGCCATTCTCTCCCTTGTATTGATTTCCGTCGCACTTGCTCTCACCGTGGCAGAGGTCTCGCTTCGTGGACGCACGACTGCCACGCGCATTGGAAGCGGAGCCTCTCGCATGCGGCGCCAACATGCCTCAGTCGGGACCAGAATCGTGGCGCTTGTAGGTAGTGCTGTCGTGATTGCGGCGGGGGCAGGGGTACCGATCGCCAGCGTCGTTTCGTGGGTGCGACGCTCTGCAACTGCATCGGTTGACATTGCGGATGTGTATCGAGCGGTCGCGTATTCATTCCAGGTCGGGATTCTGACTTCGGTCGTTGCCGTAATACTGGCCATTCCGGTTGCGGTGGTTGCGGTGCGTTACTCGAGTAGGTTCACTCGATCATTGGAAAGAGCGACGTATATTTCTCACGCGCTTCCTGGAATCGTGATCGCAATCTCCGTTGTGTTCATCGGAGTTCGAACGCTTCAACCCATTTACCAGCGCCTTCCGCTATTGGTGCTCGGTCAGGTAATTTTGTTCCTGCCGCTGACGGTGGTGGCGGTGCGAAACGCAATCGAACAAAGCACCCCGCGAGTGGAAGAGGTTGCGAAAAGTCTTGGCGCATCCCCCTTGGCGACGATTGCGCGAGTGACGGTTCCATTGGCACTGCCGGGTATTTTGGCTGGCGGCGCCATGACAATGTTGTCGGCGGTGAAAGAACTTCCGACCACTCTCTTGCTTCGGCCAACGGGCACAGAGACGTTGGCAACGAGTATTTGGAAATACAGTTCAGTATCTGACTATGCATCTGTCGGCCCGTTTGCGATCGCGCTCATGATCTTGGCGGTCGTCCCAGTTGCGGTGATGACTGTTATGTCGTCACGATCGCCGAAGTAGGGACTACTCGCATGGTTGCGTCGCTTGAACTTGACGGAGTTGGTCGTGACTATCACCACAACATTGTGCTCAACGATGTCAACTTGGTGGTTGAGTCGGGGAGCGTGGTGGCTGTGGTGGGTCCGTCCGGCGTCGGCAAGACGACGCTATTGAGGCTCATCTGCGGCTTTGAAATGTTGTCACGCGGAACGATTCGCGTCGGCGGCAAGACCGTGAGTAGCGATGGTGTGCACATCCCGCCCCAAGAGCGCGGCGTCGGAATAGTCCCCCAAGAAGGTGCGTTGTTCACCCATTTATCCGTAGCGGGAAACGTTTCGTTCGGATTGAGGAATCGCCGGTCCGCGTCGTCGCGGCAACGCGTAACCGAGGTGCTTGACATGGTCGGACTGTCCGGAATTGAAAAGCGAAGACCGTTTGAACTTTCGGGTGGAATGCAACAACGGGTGGCACTTGCTCGAGCATTGGCGCCTGGACCAAAGATTGTTCTCCTTGATGAGCCTTTTGCTTCGCTCGACCTGAGTTTGAGAGATCAAGTTCGGGAGGAAACAATCGCCGCGATTCGAACGGCGGGAGCCACTGCCCTGTGGGTCACGCACGATCAGCAGGAAGCACTTGCAACCGCGGACAAAGTGGCCGTGATGCTTCGCGGCCATATTGAGCAAGTTGATCGACCGATCGACCTCTATCGTCGCCCCGCCTCGCGCGCGGTCGCCGAGTTCGTCGGCGAAGTTGTGTTCGTCGCGGGCGTGGTCGAGTCGGACGGAGTAACGGCATCGTGCTCGCTCGGCGCGGGACTTCAACTCGATGAGGCATTCCCGTCGGGTCGTGCCGACATAGCTGTGCGCCCCGAACAAATCGCGCTTTCTCGCGACGTAGGCAATTTGCGTCCGGCGCGAGTGGTGTCGACCAAATTTTTCGGTCACGATGGATTGGTCGAAGTTGCGCTCGAGTCCGGCGATCGAGCAACGATTCGGGTTCAGACGGCTCAAATTCCCGACATCGGAGAATTGGTAGGAGTGCAGGTCAATGGTCGTGTCCGAGCATTTCCTCCGACGGACGGGACATAGTCGGCAAGTAACCTGAACCGAATGACCAGGTCAGCCGAAACACCTGTCGACATCAAACCTCGCAGTCGCGATGTCACGGAAGGAAACCAGCGTGCCGGGGCGCGGGCAATGTTGCGCGCCGTTGGCCTCACCGACGAAGATTGGAACAAGCCGCAGATCGGAATCGCCAACGCCTGGAACGAGGTAACACCGTGTAACGCGTCGTTGCGTCGCCTGGCGGCCTGCGCCAAGACGGGTGTGCGCAACGCCGGAGGCGTGGCCCTCGAGTTTGGCACGATCACAGTGAGCGACGGAATCTCTATGGGTCATGAAGGCATGCGCGCGTCGCTGGTGAGTCGCGAAATTATTTGCGACAGCGTCGAAACCGTGGTGCATGCCGAGCGCTTTGATGGCTTCGTCGGACTTGCCGGTTGCGACAAAAGCATTCCGGCGATGTTGATGGCCGCGGCACGGCTGAACTTGCCAAGCGTATTTATTTACAACGGGTCGACCCTGCCCGGGGTACACAAGGGTAAAAACATTGACATCACCACGGTGTTTGAAGCCATCGGCGCGTGCGCCGCAGGCACAATGTCGCAGGACGAACTTGACCAAATTGAACGACAAGCATGTCCTGGCGAAGGCGCCTGTGGTGGGATGTTCACGGCCAACACGATGTCCAGTGTCGCCGAAGCACTAGGGATGAGTTTGCCGGGAAGTGCATCACCGCCGGCGATTGATCCACGGCGAGAAACAGACGCCGAGCGAGCCGGAACAGCGGTCATGAATCTGGTCCGATTAGGGATATATCCGCGCGACATCATGACCAAGAAGTCGTTCGAAAATGCGATCGCGGTTGTCAATGCGCTCGGCGGTAGCACCAATGCCGTGTTGCATCTGTTAGCCATTGCCAACGAAGCCGGTGTGGCCCTAGATCTGGAAGATTTCAATCGCATTGCCGCCAACGTGCCCCACATTGCCGACACAAAACCGGCCGGCAGGTATCACATGACCGACATCGATCGCGTCGGCGGAATTCCCGTGGTGATGAAACATCTGCTTGATGCCGGGTTATTACATGGTGACGTCCTTACGTGCACGGGTAAGACATTGGCCGAGAATTTGGCCGAGATCAAACCCGCAGACCCCGATGGCGAGGTCATCCATTCCCTTTCGGCTCCGATTCATGCGCAGGGCGGAATCAACATCCTCACAGGCACACTTGCGCCGCGCGGCGCCGTGGTCAAAATTGCCGGCTTAAGCAAGGATCAACTCGCATTTGAAGGAGTAGCCCGCGTGTTCGACGATGAGGACGGGGCGATGGCGGCAATCGTCGCCGGCGACATTACGCCTGGCACCGTGTTGGTCATTCGCTACGAGGGCCCAAAGGGCGGCCCCGGCATGCGTGAAATGCTGGCCGTCACAGGAGCAATGAAGGGCGCCGGCCGCGGATCCGATTGTGCCTTGATCACCGACGGCCGATTCAGTGGCGGCACCTGGGGCCTGTGCATCGGGCATGTGGCACCAGAGGCCGTAGATGGCGGACCGATCGCCTTGGTTCATAACGGAGATCGAATTCGCATAGATGTGGCATCGAAACGACTTGACCTACTTGTTGACGAAAAGGTGATCGCCGAGCGACGCAAAGATTGGAAGCCCAATCCACCGCGTTACACCAGTGGCGTGCTGGCCAAATTCGCCAAACTCGTACAGGGTGCCGAAACCGGGGCGATCACCAACATCATCGAGTAAGGCGAGTTGCCACAGCACGCCATCCAATTAGCACGGCGCCTAGAAACAGCGTGGCGACGATGACAAATGCCGTCGCCGTCCCACGGTCGAAGACCACATTGCGCAGCAGTGATCCACCAACGACGGTCGTCGCCCAGATGATGACTCCGCTCCACAGGCTCATCGGTCGATGCCAGGCACGACTCACCAGCCAACCGATTGCGAGAGCAATGAGAAACGGCGTCGCCACGCTCAAAACTCCATCGATAGCGGTGCCTTCGTCGTGATTTCGCCGCCCGATCGCCACAAACACGAACACGCTGGTGGCATCGAGTGCCGCCGCGACCACCACTAAACGAGAGTTAGTCAGCGTCGTAATACTCGCGTCCAAGGTGGGTGATCTGGTCCTCGCCCATAATCCAACGCAACGTGTTTTTCAACTTAGTGAGTTGGATAAACAGGTCGTGCTCCGGGTACAACCCGGGTGCAACCTGCGGGCTCTTGTAATAGAACGACAGCCACTCTTGGATTCCGCCCAAACCGGCCCGCTGGGCGAGGTCGCTAAAGAGGATCAGGTCAAGAGCAAGTGGTGCGGCGAGAATCGAGTCGCGACAGAGAAAGTCAACCTTGATCTGCATCGGATACCCGAGCCAACCGAAAATGTCGATGTTGTCCCAACCCTCTTTGTTGTCTCCGCGGGGTGGGTAGTAATTGATGCTTACCTTATGGAACACATTGCCGTACAAGTCTGGATTTTTCGCAGGCTCGAGAATGTCTTCCAGCACCCCAAGTTTGGATTCTTCCTTGGTCTTGAAGTTCTCCGGCGCATCAAGCACCTCACCGTCACGATTGCCAAGGATGTTGGTGCTGTACCAACCCGACAACCCAAGTTGCCGTGCCTTGAGCATCGGCGCAATGACTGTCTTCATCAGCGTTTGACCGGTCTTGAAATCCTTGCCGCTGATCGGAATATTGTGTTCCGTCGCATACGTGCGTAACACCGGCGTGTCGACGGCAAGGTTCGGTGCACCATTGGCAAATGGCACGCCTTCCAAGAGGGCCGCGTAGGCATACAACATTGCCGGCGAGATCATTTCGTGGTTGGCATCGATTGCCTTTTCGAATGACTCGATGTCCTGGTGTTGCGGTCCAGGTTCGATGAAGATTTCTGTGCTCGCACACCAAATCATCACCACGCGATCGACTTTCTTTTCGTCCCGAAAGCGATTGATGTCTTCACGGATTGAATTGAGCATCGTTCGCTTACTAATGTCGCCTTTGGTGTGTTCACCGGTGAGATTTCGGGCGTATTTTCGTTCGAACGCCGCGGGCATCGGGCGAATCTCGCGCAGAGCCTCTGCTATTGCCTCAATGTGTTTACCGCCGTCGAGTACTCCCGCCCGTGACGCCGCCACATAGGCGTCGTCTGGGTACACATCCCAAGCCCCCCACACAATGTCTTCAAGCGCGGCGAGGGGAACGAAGTCTTTCACCAACGGGCTTCGATTATCCGTTCGCTTGCCAAGTCGGATCGTGCCCATTTGGGTCAGCGAACCGATGGGCAGTCCTTGTCCGCGTTTTACGAGTTCAACTCCCGCGATGAGGGTTGACGACACGGCACCGAGGCCGACAACGAGGACACCCAGGCGACCATTGGCGGGGGCGACAGTAACTGGATTTGAGGTCATGAGTTCTCCTGATAACTAAGAGGCTCTCTTAGGCTACGCCCCAAGTGCGTCCATCAGCAGAGCGAGCATGTGGGTCCGAGTGGCGTGACGAGAACAACCCTGAACGCGGCGAAAGTGGTCCCACATCTCGAATGATAAGACAGCTTCCAGCCGAGACAGCGCGTCGTATGGATTGCTGTTCCGGCTTAGTTCGGAATCGAATGACTTTTGAATGTGCGTCGCAGAGGCTCGACGCAAAAGATTAAGTGTCTCGTCAATTTTTTTCGAACCTCGCGCCGCGACACTGAATCGAACTCCGTTGTGGATCGGTGCAGTCGCCGAGTACAGGTCGTCATGCAGTTCGATGATTTGCCGAGCCCTACTCAGCGTCGATCGTCGGGCAGAAGTGACTGCCAGTAGAGGTATGACGCGCCGGGCCTGAATGTCCACCACTTCGAAATACAAGTTCTCCATGTCAGCGAAATGGTGAAAGACCGCGCGAACTGAAACTTTTGCCCGCTCGGCCACCTGTTGAGCCGGAGGTTCGGGGTGACCTTCTTCGAGCAACTGCAAAAGTGCGTTCGAAATTTCTGCCTTGGTTCGTTGTGAACGCACATGACGACCGTCTGAAGCGATGCCGTCAACGGTAGTCAAGGCAGTGTCCACCTTATGGTACTAGCCAAGAATCGGGCAAGAACCTGCAGTGGCAATGCAAAATGTAATCTACAAAAGTGAATCCTTTATTGCGTCCGAGCGATATTTTGGCACTTGGGCGGGTTCGATTTGCCCCCAGTGACGGCGGTTTTGAGGGCTCATCACCGCACATTTACTGAGCGAGGAGTCAAATCACAACTGTGGAATATGAACCTTTGTGTCGCCCATGTGAACACGAAGCCCACAGTTTCGCCGGGCTCGACCCAACATTTCTACTGTCGCTTTATGTTTCGGCGGGTCGTCGTGCTGCTCATTTCGCAGGCGGTCATCGTTGCCTGCCTCGACAATCGCGGCGTCAAGGCAGACCCGGCGGGTGCTGTTGTCGCGACGACAACGGGCGATTCCTCGTTCGTCCTGGCGCGATCGCGATACATCGATGCTGGCGATGCCTTCACCTGTGTGATCCTGGACGATTCGGCGGTGAAGTGTTTCGGCCTCGGCGCCGACGGCCAACTTGGTCTAGGTGGCACGGCCAATGTTGGCGATGGTGTTGGCGTTTCGGTTTCTGCAGCGGCGGCGATTGCGCTCGGGTCGGGGCGGACGGCCCGAGCCATCGCCACCGGATCGTCCCACGCCTGCGCACTACTCGACGACTACAGCGTTAAGTGTTGGGGATCCGGGATTTATGGTCGGCTTGGCTACGGCGACACCACCTCCCGGGGAACCACCTCACTATCGATGGGCGATTCGCTCGCGGCGCTCGAAATCGGCACCGGTCGCAGTGCGCGCATGATCACGGCGGGTGCCCAACACACATGCGCCCTGCTCGATAACGGCTCGGTGAAGTGTTGGGGCCGAGGCGCAAGCGGCCAACTTGGCTATGGCAGTACCCAAACTCGCGGCGATGAGCCAAACGAAATGGGGGATTCACTGGCGGCAATTGCCTTCGGGTCGGGACAATCTGCCCGAGCCATTTCTGCTGGGGCAAATCACACCTGTGCCTTACTCACTAACTACACCGTCAAGTGCTGGGGCGACAATTCCTATGGTCAACTCGGTCAGGGAAACCTGACCGGCATCGGCGATGGTGTCGGTACCTCGGTGTCTGCATCGACTTCCGTTGCGCTCGGCTCGGGGCGAACTGCCCGAGCCATTTCCGCCGGAGATTCCCACACGTGTGCGTTGTTGGATAATGGCAGCGTCAAGTGTTGGGGTGCTGGGGCAAATGGTCGGTTGGGGTCTGGAGGGGCAGATGATTTGGGAGATGGCTCCGGCGAAATGGGCGACTCTCTCATATCGGTTTCCTTAGGAGCGGGTCGGACCGCGCTCGCAATTAGCGCAGGTTCATCGCACACTTGTGCTCTATTGGATAACTACGCGGTCAAGTGTTGGGGCAGCGGTGCCGACGGTCGACTTGGATACGGCAATCAAAATGATTTAGGAGATAATCCCTCCGAAATGGGCGATGCGCTCTCCGAAGTTTCGCTCGGCTCCGGACGGACGGCTCGGGCGATAGTTGCCGCCGGGGCGCACACGTGTGCGATTCTCGACAACCACACGGTGAAGTGTTGGGGTAACGGCGGTAGCGGTCGACGGGGATCGGAAAGCACACTGCGTGCCGGACACACCTCGCTGACCATGGGCGACTATCTGCCGGCGATCGACTTGGGAAGTGGGCGCAGCGTCAGCGCACTCACCGAACCAGGTCGGCCGACATCGTTGAGCGCAACTGCCGGCGACTCGCAGGCATCGCTCAGTTGGTCAGCACCGACAGTCAACGGTGGGTCGGCGGTCACCGATTATGTGATCGAGTCGTCTGTCGACGGCGGTTCGACGTGGACAATTGTCAGCGACACCACCTCGACTGCGACGAGTGCGTCAATAAGCGGATTGAACAACGCGACGAGTTATCGATTTCGTGTTAGCGCGGTGAACTCTGTGGCGATGGGTGCAGTGTCTGGCACGCCGACCGCCGTAACTCCAGTCGCGACGTCGGTAGCCACGACCGCCCCAATCGCTACGACGACCTCGACAACCTCGACAACCTCGACGACAACTCCATTAGCTGCGACCCGCACGGCACCGAGCTCGACATCAACAACTTCGACCACAATTCTTCACATCGAACCGACCTCCGTTGGCGTCATTCAGCGCTTGGTTCTGCCGTCCTTCGCCGCAAATGTCTCGTCGCTCAGCGCACAACAGCGGCAACGCCTCGTGTCGTACAGCGCAAAATTGCGCCGCGGAGACAAAGTGACGTGCGTTGGCTACGCCACACCTAATCCACTTCGGGTAGTAAGCCTGTTGAGTGTCAGACGCGCCGAGTCGGTGTGTGCCTATCTGGCCAAACGGGTGCGCGGCATTGTCACCAAAATCGACGCTCAATTTCACACCATTGCTCGCAACGGTCCCAACCGGGCGGCAGTGGTGGGGCCGTCGACCAATCTGGTTCGGCGGGTGGTGGTGCTGGCCACCAAACGCTCGTGATCAAACAACAACGCACAAACATTTATTGCATTGGCGGTTGCCGATCTTGCTTGGCCCTGACAGACTGAGGGGATGTCAACCAAGGCCACGAACTTAACAGCAGCAGTACTCGTAATTCACTAGGCGCGCCGGCGATCGCCGCGCGTGCCCCAAGCCTCCCAATAGGGGGGCTTTTTTAATCCCCAAAAACCGTTCACAACAGAGTCGAGAATTCATGAGTCACAGAAATGCAAAATTCAATGACCAACTCACCGGTGCCCAAGCATTGATTAAGTCATTGGAAATGCAAGACGTCGAAGTGATGTTTGGATTGCCGGGCGGATGCATTCTGCCCGCCTACGACCCGCTGATCGATTCATCGATTCGCCACATTCTGGTGCGTCACGAGCAAGGCGCGGGCCACATGGCCGAGGGGTATGCCCATGTCACCGGCCGGCCGGGAGTGGCGATGGTGACAAGTGGTCCGGCCGCCACCAATATGGTGACACCATTGTGCGACGCCTACATGGATTCGATTCCCATTGTTGCGATCACAGGTCAGGTTCCCACCGCGGCGATTGGCTCGGATGCGTTTCAAGAATGTGACACGGTAGGCATCACCCGCAGTGTCACCAAACACAACGAGTTGGTGATGAGTGCCGACGATATTCCGATGGCAATTCGCCAGGCGTTCCACATTGCGAGCACAGGTCGGCCGGGGCCAACCCTTGTAGATCTTCCCAAGGATGTGTTGCAAAACAAAATGAGTTGGCACTGGCCATCCGACGACGAGGTGTTGGACAGCCTGCCCGGCTACAAGCCGACGACCAAGGGCCACTCCCGCATGATCAAGGAAGCCGCGCAGCTGATCTTGCGCTCGGAGCGACCGGTGTTGTATGTCGGCGGTGGCGTGCTCAAGGCCCGAGCGGCCGATGCATTGCGAGCGCTTGCCGAACTCACGCAGATTCCGGTCGTCACGACGTTGATGGCTCGCGGCGCATTTCCAGACGATCATCCACTGTGTCTGGGGATGCCGGGCATGCATGGCACGGCGACGGCCGTAACAGCGATGCAAAAGGCCGACCTGCTCATCGCCCTAGGGGCTCGTTTCGATGACCGCGTCACCGGACGCGTGAATACATTTGCCCCGGAGGCCAAGATTATCCACGTCGATATTGACCCGGCCGAGCAGGGCAAGGTGCGCAAGCCCGATGTTCCAATCGTCGGCGACTGTCGATTGGTGATCGAGGAGATGGTCAAGGCGATCAGGGATTTGCTCAAGGGCGACACGGTGCAGGCCGATCTCAACTCGTGGCGCAGTCGCATCAGCGGCTGGCAGGAACAATTTCCCCTTGCCTACGATCAGAGCGAACCGGGAAGCGCCTTGAAGCCACAATTTTGTCTGGAAAAACTTCGTGATGCCGCCCCCGAAGGAACAATTTTGGTCTCCGGCGTTGGTCAGCATCAGATGTGGTCGAGCCAATATTGGCGATTCAACGAACCATACACATGGGTCAATTCCGGCGGATTGGGAACGATGGGTTTCGCGGTTCCCGCCGCAATCGGAGCAAAGGTTGGACGACCGGACAAGACCGTGTGGGCAATCGACGGTGACGGATGTTTTCAAATGACCGCTCAGGAACTTGTCACGGCATCGTTGGAGCGCATTCCGATCAAGGTTGGAATCCTCAACAATTCGTACCTTGGCATGGTTCGTCAGTGGCAAGAGATGTTCTACGAAGAGCGCTACAGCGAGGTGTATCTCTCCACCGATGTACCAAATTTTGCCAAGTGGGCCGAGTCGATGGGATGTGTCGGGATCCGCGTGGAGGACCCATCCGAGGTTGAACCGGCAATCGACAAGGCAAACTCGATCAACGACCGACCGGTGGTGATCGATTTCTGTGTCGATTCGGGCGAAAAGGTGTTCCCGATGGTCGCCGCCGGTCAGAGCAATGACGACATCATGGTGCAGCCATCGCAACAGTCACGGCGGGAGTTCTTGCGATGAGTGGTAATAATCCATACGGCTCGGCCGTGACACACCACATGTTGTCGGTGTTGGTGAAAAATCGTCCAGGAGTATTGGCGCGCGTGGCGTCGCTGTTCGCCCGGCGCGGATACAACATCTTTTCTCTGGCCGTTGCCCCAACCGAGCAAGACGACTTCAGCCGCATTTCCATTGTCGTCGATGTCGAATCGGCACCTCTTGAGCAGATCGTCAAACAGTTGTTCAAACTTATCGATGTGGTGCGAATCTCCGAACTTGATCCCCGTAGCTCGGTCGAGCGGGAGTTGGTGGTGGTCACGGTAAAGGCGTCCGGCGAAGAGCGCGGCCAGATCGTCGAACTGGTGAATATTTTTGAGGGCAAGATTCTCTCAGTTGGATCGGATGCCCTGATCGTGTCACTAGATGGCAGTCCGGAAAAGCTTGACGATTTCTCTGAATTGCTGCGACAATATGGAATCATTGAGTCGCAGCGCACCGGAAGGGTGGCGCTTCCAAAACTCGATCGCATTGCACGAAAGAGTGCACCCAGGGGAAAGGCAAAGTAATGGCCGCAAATGTGTATTACGAAAAGGATGCAGACCCGGCGCTGATTCGGGCCAAAAGGATTGCGATTATTGGTTACGGTTCGCAGGGTCACGCCCATGCTCTGAATCTCAAGGAATCGGGCGTCGATGTTGCGGTCGGGTTGCGAGACGGTTCATCGTCCAAAGCCAAAGCAGAGTCGGCCGGCTTGCGCGTGATGTCGATTGCCGATGCCGCCAAGTTCGCCGATGTGATCATGATGCTGGCGCCAGACACGGAGCAAAAGAAGATGTACGAGGAAAGCATTCAACCAAATCTCACCGCAGGTAAGGCGCTTGCGTTTGCCCACGGATTCAATATTCGGTTCAATCGCATCGAACCACCAGCAGGTGTGGATGTGATCATGATTGCGCCAAAGGGACCTGGCCACCTCGTGCGTCGTACATATACCGAAGGCGGCGGCGTGCCGGCACTCATCGCCGTATCCCAGGATGCAACCGGTAATGCCAAAGCTTTGGCCATGTCGTATGCGGAAGCAATTGGCGCGGCCCGTGCTGGCGTGATCGAGACGACATTTCCCGAGGAAACCGAAACCGATTTGTTCGGTGAGCAAGTTGTGCTGTGCGGTGGTCTTACATCGTTGATCATGGCCGGATACGAAACTCTTGTTGAAGCCGGCTACCAGCCGGAGATGGCCTACTTCGAGTGCCTGCATGAGGTGAAATTGATCGTCGACTTGATGTACGAAGAGGGCATCGCCGGTATGCGCTATTCAATCTCTGACACCGCCGAATACGGAGATGTGTCGAGGGGCCCGAGAATCATCAACGCCGACACAAAGAAAGAAATGAAAAAGATCCTGGAAGAAATTCAGTCCGGAAAATTCGCTGACGAATGGATTGCCGAGAGCGAAAGCGGGCGCAAACGGTTTGCCGAGATGCGCAATGCGGGCAAGAATCACCCAATTGAAAAAGTTGGTGCACAGCTACGGGGAATGATGCCGTGGATTACGAAGGGCAAACAAAAGGTGACCGAAGTCTCCGGTGGCTAGGCCAACGAGCATTCACGGTCTCTGTTCACCAAAAATTCACCAAGAGTTGAGCCGCTGTTCCGGAGTTTTCCTGATGTCGTTGGTGTCGGGTGCGTAGGTTAAGGGTCTATGACCACCTCATCAAACAATCACAGATTCGCCGCGCTTCTAGTCGTCGCTCTTATGGCGGTAGCAACCGCATGTTCCGCTTCTAGCTCGTCCGAGACTGCAGTATCTGGTGCCGAATGTCAGCTAAAGGATGCCTACAAGATTGCCCAGGTCGGGTCCACATACATTCGTTGCGAAATCGTTGCCGGCACATCGCTCCATTCCACGGATCCGAGTCTTTCTGCAAAGTTCGTGTGGATCGAAACCACCGAGGCACAATTTGTGCTTGCCAATGCCAGCAATGAGACTCTTCGCATCGATGGTTCCAGCACGGTGTATCCGCTAACTGCCGTAGCCGCCAAGTATTTCGAAACCGCCAGCAAAAGTGTGATGGGCTCGAAGGCCGCGCGCGTGACGGTTGGTATCTCTGGAACCGGCGGTGGGTTTGAGAAATTTTGCAAGGGCGAGACCGACATCTCTGATGCGTCCCGCGCGATCAAGTCTTCCGAAGCCGCGAATTGCGCATCAGCAGGGATCGACTTTACGGAAGTAATTATTGCCAACGACGGCATCGCAGTAGTTGTTAACCCAAATAACACCTGGGCCACGTGTTTGACGATGGCCGAGATGCAAATGATCTGGGAGCCAACTAGCACGATAAGCAAGTGGTCTCAGATTCGCCCCAGTTTTCCTGATACTTCGATCAAGTTGTACGGCGCCGGAACCGATTCCGGAACATTTGATGCCTTCACCGAGTTCGTGAATGGAAAGGGTGGCGTGGTGCGCAAGAAAGGCGTCCAAACCTCAGAGGACGATAATGTCACCGTTCGCGGGGTCTCCAGCGACACGGGAGCGATGGGTTACTTCGGACTCTCCTATGCGATCGAGAACTCCGAAAGCGTGAAAGCCATTCAGTTGGATAACGGTGCAGGTTGCGTTGACCCAACTGAAGCCACGGTTCAGACCTACACATATCCAATGGCCCGTCCGCTATACATCTACGTCAAGGACTCTTCAATCACGACAAAACCGGCCGTTGGTGCATTTGTCCAGTTCTATGTTGACAATCTCCGACAGATTAGTGCCGACGCTCTTTTTGTGCCGCTGACGGACACCCAGATATCGACTTTGCAAATGGAGATGGCCGAAATTGCCGCTCTGCCACGGGTATCGAAATAAGCCGGGTCGCCAACGTAAGTAAGGTAGCGGCATTCCATGAATTCGACGACCACAACCCTGACGGATCTTCAACCTTCCGGGCGTAAACGTCGGCAGCAAAATTTCGAGAAATTCGTGGTCGCGGTCCTGGCGACCATCGCCGCCAGTGGCGTGCTCATCACTACCGGCATCGTCGTTTCATTGGTTAAGCCAACGATTCAATTCTTTGGTGAGGTAGATGTTTCCAAATTCCTAGGAGGTGTCCAGTGGTATCCGCTGTACGAGCCGCCCGATTTTGGCGTTTGGCCGCTCGTGTCTGCCACGTTCGTCATCATGTTGATTGCCGTTGTCATCGCCGTGCCTGGAGGACTAGCGATCGCGTTCTTTCTCAGCCAATATGCCTCCGATCGCACGCGTCGAATACTCAAACCGTTGCTCGAGATTCTGGCCGGGATTCCGACAGTGGTATTTGGATTCTTCGCTCTGTATTTTGTCTCGCCAAATATTGCGGCCAAAGTGTGGTCAATTGGCGATGTTGGAATTTACAGTGGACTAGCCGCCGGCATAACTGTCGGGCTGATGATTTTGCCAATGATGACAACATTGGCAGAGGATGCGATGGCCGCGGTGCCGCGGTCTCTCATCGAAGGTGCGTATGCCCTTGGTGCGACAAAGCGCGAAGTATGCACGAAAGTAATCTTTCAGGCTGGATTGTCGGGAATCATTGCGGCTGGGGTAATTGCCATGTCGCGCGCAATTGGTGAAACAACCATCGTTTTGCTGGCCGCGGGAAGCTCGGCCGTATTTACGTTCAATCCGGGACAACCGATGCAATCGATGGCGTCGTTTATAGGTTTTGCTGGTCTCGGAGATCAGTCGACGGACTCCACGGGCTATCGCACGATCTTTGCCGTTGGATCGCTGCTCTTTGTGATTACGTTTGCGCTCAACGTCTTTAGTCGCAAGATCGTCAAGCGCTTCAGGGAAGTGTACGAATGAGCGCCGTGCTGGTAGAGCCTTCGCGCTTTGAGGCCGATCTACACGACAGCACAAGTGCATCGCGTAAATCTCGCGACCGAATTTTTCTTTGCATATTGTGGATTGCCACGTTGCTGGCGGTAATGACATTGTTTATTCTTGTGCTGACTTCGGTTTTAGACGGAAGATCGCGGCTGAACATGGATCTCATTCGCAACTTTCCGTCTCCGTTTCCGCAAGACGCTGGAATTCAATCCGCAATCTTCGGCTCACTATGGGTAGTGGTCACCTCCGGAGTGGCCTCGCTATTTCTGGCTCTAGGTAGTGCGATCTACCTGGAGGAGTTCGCCAACGCCAAGAGCAAGATCCATCGTCTCATTTCGCTCAATATCCAGACGCTTGCCGGCGTGCCGAGCATCGTTTTTGGGATTCTCGGTTTGGCCTTCGTGGTCCGCGGGCCTCTGTCGTGGGGCTTCAGCGTCGGTTCGGCCTCGGCGGTTCTGACGATGATGGTATTGCCGGTGATGATCGTTGCCGCACGCGAAGCTCTTCGTGCCGTGCCATCAAGTTTGCGCGACGGCGCCTATGCCTTGGGCGCCACCAAATGGCAGACCATCAGTAAGCAGGTCCTGTCGGCCGCGACACCGGGTATTGCCACGGGGAGCATCCTGGGTGTTTCACGGGCACTTGGCGAATCCGCCCCGCTTATATTGCTTGGAGCGCTTGCATATGTGAGTTCCAATCCCACAGGTTTTGATTCCGACTACACGGTTTTGCCACTGGCCATTTTCAAATACGCCACCGAAGCACAACTTGAGTTCCGCGCGGTTGGAGCCGCGGCAATCGTGGTTCTACTCGTTTTGCTGGTGGCGCTGAACATGATCGCAATTCTGATTCGGGATCGAAGTAGAAAATCATGGTAGGCAAACCGACACCACTAGAGTTCGTGTCGTGAAATTGAGGACGGATACCGCGGTCGGCGAAGTCCAGACGGGCGACACCGGTGAAATGGTGATGGAGTCGCAAGATCTACGGGTTCACTATGGCGATTTTCTGGCAGTACGGGATGTGAACCTGCAGATACATCGGAGCGAGATCACGGCATTGATTGGCCCATCGGGTTGCGGTAAGTCGACCATCATCCGCTGCTTCAATCGTATGAATGACCTGATACCCACGGCGAAGGTTGGTGGGCGAGTGTTCTATCGCGGAATTGATCTCTATGGTCCGCTTGCCAATGCCGGCGAGGTCCGTCGCCGGATAGGGATGGTATTTCAGAAGCCGAATCCATTCCCAAAGTCAATTTATGACAATGTTGCCTTTGGTCCACGTGTGAACGGGAAACCTTCCAAGTCCGAAACTGATGATGTCGTCGAGAAATCCCTTCGCCGCGCGGCGCTGTGGGAGGAAGTGAAAGACCGTCTCAAACAATCCGCATATTCGCTGTCGGGCGGCCAACAGCAACGCCTATGCATTGCCAGGGCCCTCGCAGTTGATCCGGACGTGCTGCTGATGGATGAACCATGTTCATCGCTTGATCCGATTGCGACCGCGCGTATCGAAGACCTAATGGTGGATATCAAATCCCAGTATCCGATTGTGATCGTCACTCACAACATGCAACAGGCGGCTCGTGTCAGTGACCGAACCGCCTTTTTCAATACTGAGATTGGGTCCAATGCAACCCGCCCAACCGGAGTTCTCGTGGAATACGACGCGACGAAGAAAATTTTCTTCAACCCAGCCGACGAGCGCACCGAGCAGTACATCAGCGGTCGGATGGGTTAACTACTCCTTGCTGTCATTTTGTTCGCGCAGAAATTTCTCAAATTGAGCGGCCAGATCATCGGCCGAGGGCAGCGTCGTTTCGGTTCGCAGATCGTATTCGCTCTCCAACATCTCTAGGTACTTCGCCACCTGTTCGTCGCCGTCTACCGAGGCGTCATGGAGCTCTTCCCAGCGCTGAATTTCTTCATACATGGCGCCATGGGCCGTGGGTACACCCAGAACATGTTCGAGATGACGTAGCAGCGCGGCAGAAGATTTAGGATGCTGCGCGTTGGCTAAATAATGCGGCACCCCTACGCGTAGGGATACGCCGGTAATTCCTTCGCGCTCCAGCCGTTCGTGAATAACCCCAACGACACCCGTAGGTCCCTGATAATGCGGGCGGCTGAGTCCCAATGTGCATGCCAATTGTTCATTGGTCGTGCTGCCGATGACCACGGGCGAGCGAGTGTGTGGGATCGCCTCCGCCGCGGCTCCGACCGTGACTACTACTTCGCACTGAAGTTTTTCGGCGCACCGGATGATGCAATCGGCAAAGGTTTTCCACTGCATATGCGGCTCAACTCCTGAAACAAGCACAAGGTCCCTTGCACCCTCCGGAAACCGGGCGACGATGAACTCGTTTTCTGGCCAACGCATGTGGCGCTCACCATCTTCGTCTAGATATGTTTCCGGGCGCTCCTGCGTAAAGTCAAAGAACGGATCGGGGTCGATGCTTGCCACAACGGTGACAGTTCGATCCTGAATGCACCACTCGAGGGCACCTGTGGCGACACCCGCCACATCGAACCAACCCCGCAGCGCTACCACCAAGACGGGATTGCGCAACGGACCAACAGCATCCCACTCTGCATCGAGCACATCGTCGATGATCATCAGGTAATCACAAATTGTTTCGCTTTGCGTGCGGTCACTATGTAAGCATGGTATCCGTGGCACAACATCAAAACCCCAAGGTTGGGGAGTCGTCTCGCGTGTCGACTCGATTGGCGGCGATCAGCGAATCGGCGACGCTGGCGGTCGATGCCAAGGCCAAGGCACTTAACGCTAAAGGTGAACGCGTGATCGGATTCGGAGCAGGCGAACCCGATTTCCCCACTCCGGAACGCATTGTCGAAGCGGCAGTGAAAGCGGCTCGTAATCCAAAATATCATCACTACACACCGGCCGCAGGTTTGCCCGAACTTCGAGAGGCGATCGCGGCGAAAACGCTGCGGGACAGCGGCGTCAGTTGCAGCGCCTCGCAGGTTCTCGTGACAAACGGAGGAAAATACGCGGTGTTTGCTGCATTTGCTGCGCTGTGTAATCCGGGTGACGAGGTGATTTGCCCAGCTCCGTATTGGACAACATACCCAGAGTCGATTCTGCTGGCCGGCGGAGTGCCGATCTTCATTGACACCACGGAGGAGACCGAATTCAAAGTCACCGTCGATCAACTTGAGCGTGCCCGCTCGCCGCGGACCAAGGTGTTGCTCTTTGTTTCGCCGAACAATCCAAGCGGCACGGTGTACACAGCGCAGGAAACAATTGACATCGGGCGCTGGGCAGTGGAACACGGGATCTGGGTGGTAACCGATGAGATCTACGAGCATCTGACATATGGCGAGCACACGTTTTCCTCTATGCCCGCGCTTGTGCCCGAACTGTCAAATCAGTGCGTGATCGTCAACGGCGTTGCCAAAACATATGCAATGACCGGATGGCGAGTGGGATGGATGATTGGCCCGAATGATGTGATGAAAGCGGCAATCAACTTTCAATCGCACACGACGTCAAACGTCTCCAACATTTCCCAAGTTGCCGCGCTCGAAGCTGTCAGCGGAGACTTGGCCGCGGTGACGATGATGCGCACGGCGTTTGCTCGTCGCGGTTTAGTGATGCATCAGATGCTCAATGCGATCCCAGGAATATCGTGCATGAAACCCCAAGGCGCTTTCTATTGCTTTCCCAATGTTCGTGGTCTGCTTAACCAAAACCTTGATGGGTCAACTGCTAGCACCACACTGGAGTTGGCCGATCTTGTACTTGAGCATGCCAAGGTGGCCTTCGTACCTGGGGAGGCCTTCGGTGCTCCTGGTTATGCACGTTTTAGTTTTGCACTGGCCGATCAGGATCTACAGCAAGGCCTTGAGCAATTCGCAAGTTTAGTTGCTGGATAGCACTCAGCGTGCGCTGAGTACAATGTAGATCAGGTTCTCGCTTACCTGTTCGACGGTTCCAAGTACATCGCCGGTGATTCCGCCAATCTTGTGCCGTGACCACCATCTGACGACGAGCATGCTAATCAATGTCGCGCCAAGTGCTGCGCCAGCCCATGATCCAATCGCCGCCACGCCGATGAGGACGGCAATTACAAGTGACAGAATTGATCGACCAATGGGGAGAGATTTCACATAATCGGCACCAAGTCCGTCGTGCCGCGCAAGTGCTGTGGTGAGCATCAACCCGAGTGCACTTGCGCGCGCCAGGCAGTGGGTGGCAATAGCGGCAGTAAACATTGCGCGGGGTGTGCACGAGCCGAGTGCAACGCTGCGTAACACGATTGATCCACACAGCGCTGCAACGCCATAACTGCCGTGGCGAGGGTCTTTGAGTATTCGCAGTCGATCCTCGATGCTCCATCCACCTACAAACGCATCGGCTACATCTGCCAATCCATCTTCATGAAATGCGCCGGTGATCAACACTCCACAGAGCACACCGATGGTTGCCCCAACCAATGGCGTCGTCAGCAGGCTCATGCCCCACGCGATACCACCAACGATCGCTCCAACAACCACACCAACAATCGGAAACCATGGTGCCGCTAACCCGATAGATGGCTCATGTCGGTGGCGAACCGGAATGCGCGTGAGAAAACTCAGGGCGGCGACAAATTCGCGTCCCGGCATTATTCACCAAACCATTCCTGAAATGTTGGCACCTTGGTCACACCCGCGCACGCCATTGCAATCAATGGCACCGCCGCCATGGCACCGCTTCCTTCACCAAGGCGCATGTTCAGATCCAGCAAGTATGGCTTGCCAAGATACTGCAACAGTTTTCGATGCCCCCGCTCGGCTGAACAGTGACCCATCCAACAATGTTCAAGTGCATTCGGTGTCAATTGATGGAGTGGCAGAGCAGCCGCTGTAACGACGTAGCCGTCAATCACCACCGGTAGTCGACGCATGCGCGCAGCAATGATGGCCCCGGCAATTGCGACGAGTTCGGCACCTCCAACGTGTCGAAGTATCTCGAACGGTTCGTGAACATTGGCGATTCGAGCCACTGCTTGTTGCACGGCCAATTGCTTGCGTGCAAGGCCTTCGTCGTCAACTCCGGTGCCTCGGCCTACCCATTCGGCCGTGTCACCACCGAGTAGGGCAGCCGTAACTGTCGCGGCAGCGGTGGTGTTGCCAATGCCCATTTCACCGAGCACCAACAAATCGGCATCAACGTTTTCCACCGCACGCCTACCGGCATCGAGTGCGATATCAAAGCGTTCAGGTGACATTGCTGGTGCTATGCGGATGTCACCAGTTGGTTGACCGACGCCCACATCAACGGCCACGACGCTTGCTCCGGCAATTGCGGCAAACGCTGACAGCGTGGAATTTCCTGAGTTGTACGCCTTGAGCATCGCCGCGGTCACTTCGGTTGGGTACGCACTTACGCTGGTTGCTGCTACACCATGGTCGGCGGCAAAAATGATTGCTGCGGGTCGACTCACAGCAGGCGTCGTGGTTGCTTGCCAACTGGCCATCCATACTGCTACATCGTCAAGTTCACGCAGCGCTCCGGCGGGGCGCAAGATGTTGTCAGCGCGTTTCCGCACGGCATCCCGCGAGGTGAAATCTGCCGCGGGCAGTTGGGTAAGTGATGAGCGCAACCAGTCGAGTGTCATGAGAGGAGATCCTGCGGGTTGCGTAGTTCGAATGCTTTGCCGGCCACAAGGAACAATGTTCGTTGCGCGCTCGTAGCAAACTGTTGATTGATACGCCCGAGCACATCGCGGTACTGACGTGCGAGCACGTTGTCGGGGATGATTCCGAGGCCAACCTCATTGCTGATGACAACCGTGGGAGCGCTGCGCACAGAAATGCCAGCAATAGTTTTGTGGGCCAAGTCAACGATGTCTGCCTCGGTGTCGCCACGAAGGATCAGATTAGAAACCCACAGAGTCAGGCAATCAATGATCACGAACGCGTCGGTCGGGCAGCGGGCAAGTGCGCCAGCAAGGTCTATCGGTTCTTCGATTGTTATCCACGACGGCCGTTCGCTGCGGTGACGTTCAATACGTTCGCGCATATCGTCATCATGTGCCTGAGCAGTGGCGATGAGACACACCCCACCATCGTGTTGTTTGCCAAGATCCACGGCAAGTGTGCTCTTACCGCTACGCGCACCACCGACCAACAGCACTAGACGAGTATTGCTGTGGATCGTTGGCATGGTTCAGAATACTGACCGAAGACACGGTCGGATGCAAACTATTGTCAGGTTGCAATCGGCCGGGATTTAACCTTTCAATTAGCCGAACAGTATCATTGCAATCAGCCGAAGTACAAGGTTACAATTGGCTGGCATGCCCGCTGACCGCCTCTATCCTCGTTTTGCCGAGTCCAGCCTGATTGAAGCGCTGAGTGATACGCCCGTGGTCTTGATCCATGGCCCGCGTCAATGCGGCAAGACCACGCTGGCACAAGCCGTTGGCCGGAAGCAGCACCGCGCTTACTTCAGTTTCGATGATGCGGTCACACTCGCGGCGGCGGTGGCCGACCCTGTGGGGTTCATCAGCGACCTCCCCGAGCGAGTGATTCTTGATGAGGTGCAGCGGGCACCGGGTATTTTCAGCACGCTAAAGTCGGTGGTCGACCGTCGGCGTGTCGCCGGTCGCTTCCTGCTCACGGGTTCGGCCAATGTGCTGCTGTTGCCGATCCTTGCCGACTCACTGGCCGGGCGCATGGGCATCCTGCGGCTGCACCCGCTGGCGCAGTGCGAAATAGCCGAGCGTCGCCCTCGTTTTCTCGACACATTGTTTGCCGGAGCGTTCAGACCCCGCAAGGCCGAACGTCTGGGTGGGGTTCTTGCCGAGCGCATCGCCGCTGGTGGGTATCCGCCAGCACTCGCCCGATCCGCCCCTCGCCGGCGTGCTGCGTGGTATCGCGACTACATTGAGACGCTCGTCCAGCGCGATGTCCGTGACTTGGCACGCATCGCCTCGCTTGACGTGTTAACCCGATTGTTAGCACTTGCCGCCAGCCAGACAGCTCGGATGATCAACATCAGCGATCTGGCGAGCCCCTTCCAACTGAGCCGCCCGACTATCCGCGATTATGTGACCCTATTAGAGCGGGTATTCGTTCTGGAAGAACTCTCGCCGTGGCACAGCAACCGTTTAAGTCGCTTGGTCAAGACTCCGAAACTGCACATCGGTGACACTGGACTCGCCTGTGCTTTGTTGAATCTCGACGCCGCTGCGCTCATGCAGGACCGAAGCACGCTGGGCCAGTTGTTGGAGACGTTCGTGTTCCAAGAACTTCGTCGGCAGGCAAGTTGGCATGAGGACGAGATCCGGTTCCATCACTATCGCGACCGGGACGGCACCGAAGTAGACCTCGTCATGGAACGCGGCGCTGGTCAGGTAACCGCAATTGAAGTGAAGGCATCGGCCACGGTCACTGCGTCCGATTTCCGTGGCCTGCGCAAACTGAAGGGTGGCCTAGGTAAGCGGTTCGTTGCTGGCATCGTGCTCTACGACGGAGAGTTGATGGCGGGATTTGGCGATGGGCTGTACGCCGTGCCCATTCGCACCCTATGGGAGACGACGTGATGTGATCCGTGTTTTGGTATGCAATAAACCGCTCTAACTCGTTGCGCTGACCGATTGAAACCACCGAAACCATTGTCGGTCGGTGAGTGATATGTTGCATTGCGTTCGGCAATAGCCGAATTGCTTTGATCTCAGCGAAGCCGGTGAAAGTCCGGCACTGTCCCGCAATGGTGAATCGGTGTAACTCAGATTGTTGCATCGGCAAGTCCGGCCGCCTGAGCCAACGCACGCAGACCAAACTCGCGAGGCACGAGTGGTAAGGAGATTTTTAGTGGCAACCGACAAGACGCCGATTGATTCTGCGCCAATCGAGGGACCCGACACAAGCAAGGTTCGGCACGTCAAGTCGCTGTTTCTCGTCAACACCGGCGATGGTAAGGGTAAGTCATCCGCCGCATTTGGTGTCATGTTGCGCGCGCTTGCACGCGGCTGGAATGTTGCAGTTATTCAATATCTCAAGTCTGGTGCGTGGAACACTGGCGAAGAAAAGATCGGTCGCCAACTGGGGGTCGATTGGTGGGTGATTGGCGAAGGTTTCACGTGGGACTCCCCGGATCTCAACCGTGACCGGGCAGTTGCCCAAGAGGCGTGGAAACACGCCAAATTGGTGATCACGTCGGGGGCTCACCAACTGGTGATTCTTGATGAAATTACGTATCCAATGAACTGGGGCTGGATCTCTTCAGAGGACGTCATCGACACCATTCGCAATCGTCCCGAACATGTAAGCGTGGTGGCAACCGGTCGTGACGCGCCTGCTGGACTAATCGACATAGCCGACACCGTGTCTGAGGTACGTAATGTCAAGCATGCTTTTGCTAGTGGTATTGCAGCAAAGAAGGGCATTGACTTCTAGTGCCGGCAATTATGGTGCAAGGCGCCACGAGTTCGGCTGGCAAAAGTTTTCTGTGTGCCGGTCTCTGCCGGTGGTTTGCACGTTCAGGCGTTCGAGTCGCGCCATTCAAGTCCCAGAACATGTCCAACAATGCGCGTGTTGTGGAAGGGGGTGAAATTGGAACCGCCCAGTACATCCAGGCACTTGCTGCGGGAGTCTCTCCTGACGTGCGCATGAATCCGGTTCTATTGAAGCCCGAGACACACACTTCGAGCCAGGTCATTGTCAATGGAATCTTCGACCGTGAACTTTCTACCTTGCCTTGGCGTGGCCGATCACATCTGCTCTGGCCGCATGCGCAACGTGCTCTTCGTTCGTTGTTGAGCGAGTACGAATTGGTCATCATTGAAGGCGCTGGGAGTCCAGCAGAAATCAATCTTTACGATGACGATTTTGTCAATATGCGTACTGCCCACGAAGCGTCCGCACCAGTGCTTGTTGTTGCTGATATCGACAGGGGTGGAGCATTTGCCCATCTATTCGGTACGTGGGCGCTGTGCAACGATGCTGACCGTGCCCAAATTCAGGGGTTTATTCTCAACAAGTTTCGTGGTGACTCTTCACTGCTAGCACCGGCGCCACAACTGCTCGCGGAAATGACAAGTGTGCCGACACTCGGTGTTTTGCCGTGGATTGAACATTGTCTTCCAGATGAAGACGGAGTGTCGATTGATCAGATGAATCTTGCGGCAGATGCAGTAACGGTAGGAATTGTTGGATATCCGACAGCGTCGAATCTTGATGAATTTAAGTCCCTCGAGCAGATAGTCAAAATTGTTTGGGTTCGTAATGTGGAGACGCTCAACGGTGTTGATCTCATTGTGTTGCCGGGTTCAAAACACGTATCAAGCGATTTGGCATGGTTGAGATCAACTGGTATTGCCGACATAATTATTCAACTGGCCCGAACTGGTGCGCGAATTCTCGGTATCTGCGGTGGATTGCAAATGCTTGGCGAGCAGTTGGTAGACGAGGCTGATGTCGATGGCAACGCGACCGGACTTGGACTCCTGCCACTGACGACGATATTCAAGTCCGAGAAACGCACAGTACGTGTCAGGACACGATTTGAAACGATGGAGGAGCCGTGGAGGTCGCTCAGTGGTGTCGCCTTCAGCGGTTACGAAATTCGTCACGGGGAAACCTCAACGACGGCGCCAGTTGATTCGGCTCTTGCTGGCAATCTTGGATACGTGAGAGGTTCGTTACTTGCGGTGTATACGCACGGACTTTTCGAGTCACCTGACGTGGTTCGCGCACTCTTTAGCGGAGTGGCCAAAACGACCCTCAATGACACTTTCGAACAGTTGGCTAATGCACTTGACGAGAATCTTGAAATGCCAACAATTGCTCGTCTCGCAATGCAATGAACCGCTCTGCCGCAGTGGGAGTCGGCCTTGCGACCGACCTCGTGTTTGGTGAAATACCAGTCAACCCACATCCGGTCGCCGCATTCGGTACTGCGATGACGACGCTGGAGAAACATTGTTACCGCGATAGCCGAACTGCTGGCACGTTATTCGCAATTTATGGAATTGTGATCAGCGGTGTTGTCGGGTTGCTGGCGCGTTCGACATGGTTTGCAACGTTCGTGGCCGCGGCCCCAAACGGACTATTTTCTGCCGCCCAGGATGTTCATGCGGCACTTGAGAACGATGACCTTCCCACCGCACGAAAGAATTTACGTTCACTAGTTGGTCGCAACCCTGACAACCTTGACCAAGGAGAAATATCGCGAGCAGCGATAGAGTCCGTTGCTGAAAACA
This sequence comes from uncultured Acidimicrobium sp., assembly GCA_964351545.1. Taxonomy (GTDB): domain Bacteria; phylum Actinomycetota; class Acidimicrobiia; order Acidimicrobiales; family Ilumatobacteraceae; genus UBA3006. Next base: position 1,642 of record CAYGOJ010000006.1, on the reverse strand, counting down.
TGGTTGACGCAGTTGTCGCTACGGCATTTTGGGGTGTGATTGCAGGCGCGCCCGGAGTATGCATACATCGGGCAATCAACACGCTAGATGCGATGGTCGGACATCACGATTCCCGATACGAAAAATTCGGATGGGCAAGCGCTCGACTTGACGACGTTCTCGCTTATGTTCCAGCACGACTGACGGCACTAATCGTGCTCCTGTTGCGACCGTCGCGCTCGCGCGAAATATGGAGGGCAGTTCATCATGACGCGCCAAACCATCCTTCTCCGAATGCCGGAGTTGCGGAAGCCGCCTTTGCTGCCGCACTCGACCTCCAACTTGGCGGAACCAATGTCTATGGCGACGAAATTGAACGGCGGCCACTGCTCGGCAATGGCAAGTCGCCGAATCGCACCGACATCGTTCGCACGATCCAACTTGCCCGTCACGTTTGCCTTGCTGTCTGTGGGTTGTGTGTGTCGCTGTCGATCCTTGGTCGACTTGGCTCTAGTCGGATGGGAAGACGTTCTCGGTGATGGAGTACTCCCGCTCAACGAATTCGGCGAATGATGTGGTCAGGTACATCACCAATGCCGTGCAGTGCGGCAGCGATCGCTTCTGCGCCGTCCACTAACCGCGGACCGGGGCGTACCATTACCGAGTCGGCGTCAATGGCGAATATTGTTGCGCGCCCTGAGAAGTGCTCTAGCACCACCTGCGTTTGTTCGATCGCACCGGCAAGTCCGTAGCCGCAAGGAGAGACGATCACGACATCAGGATCGGCAGTGTTGACATCACCCCATGTGCACGTCACCGAACGGCCACCGGGAACTGCAAGCACGGGTTGCCCACCACCCGCATACACGACATCGGGCACCCAGTGACCGGCCACAAAAGGCGGGTCGACCCACTCGGCAACGAACACCGTTGGACGGGCGCGGTTGCCGAGTGCCGTTGCCAGTGTTGCCAGACGGGCTCTGAGATCGGCCATGACGGCGACACCACGTTCGGGCACGCCTGCAGCGTTGGCAAAGGTGCCAACAAACTCAATCACTTCATCCAACGATTGCGGGTCGAGTTGCAACACGGGCGCGTTGCAATTGAGTCGTGTCACGGCGGCGTCGACGTCACCACTGGGCACCGCGCACACGCGACAGAGATTCTGGTCGATGATTAAGTCAGGGTTGCATATGCGAAGTGCATCGTCGTCAAGACGGTAGAGATCATCGCCCTTGGCTAGCCGTGAGCGCACAAGGGCATCAATCTCGCCGGGTGTGAGCGTGTGGGTGTCCATGCCACCCACGACGATCTTTCTCCCGACTCGCGCCTGTGGCGGAAAATTGCACTCGAAGGTGACACCTACGAGTTGCTCTTCTAGGCCGAGGGCAAAAGCGATCTCGGTTGCCGAGGGCAGCAGCGACACGATTCGTCGAACGGGTCTTGCGGGAGTCGCGGTCATGTGCTTGCAGATTGTATGTCGGGAGTGTTATGGTGAACCCACTTCGGCAATAGTCGAAGGGTGTAGTTCCCAGCGAAGTCCGGTGAAATTCCGGCACTGTCTCGCAACGGTAAAGCGCACGAGAAACATCTCGTGCATAAGTCCGGTCGCCTGGTTCGACACTTCGTCAACCGCTCTCGCAAGAAGAGCAAGGAGATCACA
>CAYGOJ010000005.1:5411-34655 GCA_964351545.1 uncultured Acidimicrobium sp. | reverse complement strand
CACACGCATATCTCACAGGCTAGGTTGCCAGTGTGATCTTCATTCGGGGACGACTGCAATGGTCTCTTCTCATCGCATGTTTGGTTAGCGGAGGGGCCGCACTGTTACTCTCCAGCGGCGATTCAGGTAGTTTTTCTGTTCCACCCGAGACAACAACAACAAGCACGATTCCGCCAGCGACCACGACAACCTTTGTCGAACCGGTGTATTACCTCGTGCAGTCGGGTGACACTTTGTTCAATATTTCCAAGCGGTTCAACCTGGACATGATGAAACTAATGCAACTGAACGGTATTACTAATCCCGACCACGTCGAAGTCGGACAAAATCTGCTTTTGCCACCGCCAACTGGCTTCCTGCCTGTCGCACCATCGACGACGGCGGCGCCATGACAAATGTTTTTTGCGTGATCCTCAGCGAACGGTCAGTCGTCGATTGCGAGCGATCTCAACAATTTCCCGCATGATTCGGGCGATGTCGAAGTCCTTTGGTGTGTACACCGCCGCGATTCCCAGTTCTTGTAGTTGATTGCGATCCTGTTCGGGAATAATCCCCCCAACTATGACGGGTGCATCGACGCCCACAAGCCGAAGTTGGGTGAGCACGTCGGGAACAAGTGCAAGATGAGATCCGGAGAGAATTGAAAGTCCAATCACATCCGGATCCTCGTCGCGTGCCGAAGCGGCGATCTGCTCTGGAGTGAGGCGGATCCCGCTGTAGACAACCTCCATTCCAGAGTCACGGGCGGCAACTGCAATCTGCTCGGCGCCACTTGAGTGACCATCGAGTCCTGGCTTGGCGACTAACAATTTTGGTGGACCGCCGGGAATTGAGCGAGCTAGATTCGCCACTTCGCTGAGGTCGATCATTCGTCTGCCCACCGCGGCCCCGACTCCGGTCGGTGCCCTGTATTGGCCAAACTCGTCGCGCAGAACTTCGCTCCACTCGCCCGTGGTACCGCCGACTTTGGCCAGCACTATCGACGGATTCATGAGGTTGGTTCCGTCACGAGCGGCCCGCCTCAAATTGCTCAACGCGTTGTCGACTTCGCTTTGCACTCGCTTCGCCCGCCACGACTGCAGGTCAGCGACGAGTTGAGTTTCAATAATCGGATCTACCTTGAGAAAGTTGTCGGCACTGTTTAACGGTGATTCGGTCGTTTCGGTAAATCTGTTGACACCGACCACAATCTGATCGCCGGATTCGATCCGTCGTGTTCGTTCGGCCATTGACGACACCAGACGACCCTTTAGTTCGTCCACGTTTTCAAATGCTCCGCCTCGATCGATTATGGCGGTCAGTTCGCTCCATGCTTCATCTCGCAACTGCGCGGTCAGTCTCTCGATGACGTGAGAGCCATCGAAGATGTCGCCATACTCAAGCAAGTCAGACTCAAAAGCCAACACCTGTTGCATTCGCAGCGACCATTGCTGGTCCCAGGGTCGAGGCAATCCGAGTGCTTCGTTCCATGCCGGTAACTGAACACTTCTGGCCCTGGCAGATTTCGAGAGGGTGACCGCGAGCATTTCGAGCACAATGCGTTGTACGTTGTTTTCCGGTTGTGATTCGGTGAGTCCGAGTGAATTGACCTGGACCCCGTAGCGAAATCTGCGCGACTTATCATCCATAATGCCGTATCGCTCGCGTCCGATTCGATCCCAAAGCTCAGTGAATGCGCGCATCTTGCACAGTTCCTCGACAAACCGAATTCCGGCATTGACAAAAAAAGAAATCGAGGCGAAGACCTGAGCAAAATCATGTTCCGGGACTTGCCCACTTGCCTTCGTGGCATCGAGTATGTCTATTGCGTTGGCAAGAGAAAATGCGATCTCTTGCACCGGCGTGGCCCCAACTTCCTGCAGATGGTACGAGCAGATGTTGACGGGGTTCCACTTGGGAGCGTGCTGGGAACACCACGCGACCATATCGACGATGATTCGTCGCGACTCGGCCGGCGGAAAAATGTATGTTCCACGCGACAGGTATTCCTTCAAGATGTCGTTCTGTGTGGTGCCGCGCAGCTCACCGGTTTCCACCCCGCATGCTTCAGCATTGGCGACATACAGCGCGAGTATCCAGGCGGCCGTTGCATTTATTGTCATCGAAGTGTTCATTTGACCTAGCGGAATTCCATCCAAGAGCGAGCGCATGTGACCGAGATGTGCCACAGGTACGCCAACTTTTCCGACTTCACCTTTGGCTAGGACATGATCGGGGTCATACCCGGTTTGAGTGGGCAGATCAAAGGCGATGGAAAGTCCAGTCTGGCCTTTGGCGAGGTTGGTTCGGTACAACTCATTTGACGCGGATGCGCTGGAATGTCCCGAATATGTGCGCATCAACCATGGATCATCGCCACGAGTACGCAACGGCGGGCGCTCGGTCATGACTAGAGGTTACGGGTTGACCGCAACCGAGAGACGATCCAGGTAGTCGCGACGGTCGATCTCTATTGCGCCAAGCGAAGCAAGATGTGGAGTTTGCCACTGCACATCCAACAGCAACATCGACGAATTCTTCATCATGTTGATCAGAGTCATCAGCGCAACTTTTGATGCATCGCGAGCAAGGTGAAACATTGATTCTCCGGCAAAGAACTTACCAATTCGAATGCCGTACAAACCACCAACAAGTTGACCGGCTTCATTGAAAGCTTCCACACTGTGGGCCCATCCCAGTTCATGGAGGCGGACATATGCGTCAATAAATTCCTGATTTATCCACGCCCCAGGTCGATGCGGGGCGGCACAACTTCGCATCACGGCTTCGAACGACGAATTGACCCGGATTGTGTACCGCCGAGAACTTCGTCGCATTGATCGTGTGATGATGAGCCCGTCAAGCGGAAGTACGGCTCGTGTGAGTGGCGACCACCACGCCAAATCTGCGGATTCGATTTCGGACTCGGCCGGCATAGCAAAGACTCCACGTCGATAGCCGTGGACAAGCGTTGACGGCTCGAGATCCGCACCCCTTCCTACAAGGTCGCTGTCGGGCCAGCTCTCAAACGGAGGAAATTCCCAACTACATTGTCCCGTCTCGACAGGAATTGAGTCCCAATTGAATTGACTCATCGTCGTCACAGGGCGCCAGAAACGCAAGCGCTTATCGAGCACCTAATACGTGTAGAAACCCTGTCCAGACTTGCGGCCGAGTTTGCCTTCGGCGACGAGTTGTCGCAATCTAGGTTGCGTTCGGTAATTGTCATCGTTGAACTCAGCGTAGAGCGCATCCAGAATCGAAACCGAAGTATCAATACCCACGAGGTCGAGTAAGGCAAACGGTCCCATCGGGAAGTTGCAGCCACCGATCATTGCCGTGTCGATGTCTTTCATGGACGCAGTTCCGGCCTCAAACATACGGACTGCATTGTTGAGATAGGGAAACAGCAGCGCATTGACGATGAAACCCGCCCTGTCGAGGACGAGCACTCCTTCTTTTCCCAAGCTCGCCACAAAGTCGGCGACTCGCGCAATGGTCGCATCGCTGGCCGTTATCGGTCTAATGATCTCCACCAACGGCATGAATACGGCGGGATTGAAGAAGTGAAGACCACATACCTGGTCGGGTCGTTTCGTCATTCGTGCCATTTCAATGACGGCAAGCGTGCTCGTATTTGTGGCCAGAATTGCCAATTTGTTGATGGTCGAGTCAAGTTCTGTAAAGAGTCGCTTTTTGGCATCTATTTCTTCAACGATTGATTCGATTACTAAGTCGCAACTGGCCAAGTCCGTCAGCAAGGTAGTGACCTTGACATGAGAGATTGCACTCAACATTTCATCTTCTGACAGTTTTCCCTTGGCTACATGCCTTGCCAGATTGGATGTCACCGTGGAAAGCAGTGTCTCGGCACCATTTTGAGTTCGGGAGCAGACAATGACATCAATGCCAGCACGAGCAATAACCTCCGCCAACCCAGCCCCCATCGTTCCGGAGCCACAGATTCCAACTTTGGCGAATGTGCTTCCAGACATGGTGAGCGACTGTAGTGAATCGTTCACCGTTCGCCAAACTTCAAATTAGGGAGTAGAAATGCGCCTATATGAACGGAGTCATTGTTCTCCAAGGCGGTGGTCCATTTGTGCGAAACGACACGCTCGATGCCGAAGTTTTGGACGGGCTAGGCGGTTACGTTGCGATCTTGCCAACCGCCGACGCGTTTGAAAACCCGGAATTGCTTATTGCGGAAAGTGGTAATTGGGCCGAGCGAATTGGGGTGAAAGTTAAAGCATGTCGGCTGTTCACACGATCGGATGCATCGGACAGCGCATTAATTCGTGTAATTTCTGAAGCCGAGGCGTTGTACATCGTGGGTGACTCGCCAATGCACCTTAAATCAACGTTGATTGATACCCCAGCACTTGCTGCAATCCGAGATCTCGCAAGCAATCGAATTGTGGTTGCCACTGGTGGAAGCGCCGCCGCCTTGTGTGACCCAATGGTTGATCCACGTGGTGGCGCCTACACACTTGGTCTTGGACTAGTTGGTGAGATGGCAATAATTTCGGAATCGGAGTCCTGGTCGACGGAGCGCTTGGCGCGGAGCCGATTACTGGCCAATGTCACCGTCGCTGAATTACCAACGGGCGCTGCCTTAGTTCATCGCCAACATGAATGGCGCTGCTACGGAAATGTCATCGTGCATGGAGAATTGCCGACGATGGATTAGCTTTCGGTGATCGTCACCGAGATGATCTCAAGATGTTCGGCCGGAGGAGTGCCGTCGGCCGCTGGATCTGGGTTGCTCGCATTGTTGAGTGCCGGAATCGTGGAATCGAGACCCTCCGTCACTTGACCAAACAATGAGTAGTTCGGCGGCAATGCGGTTCCGTCGGCACCGGTAATCACAAAAAATTGACTGCCGTTGGTGTTGGGACCAGTCTTCGCCATAGCGATGGATCCAACTTTGTAATCACCCGCATTAGGTAGCTCGTCGGCAAACTCATAACCGGGACCACCGCCTCCGGTTGCCGTTGGGTCGCCACATTGGACCACAAAGTCGAAAATTGCCCGGTGGCATGTTGTTCCGTCGAAATAGTGATAACGGGCGAGCACAACGAAACTATTGACGGCGAGTGGTGCCTTGATCGGATCCAACACAATGGTGAAAACACCCTTGTTCGTCGTCACCACGGCTGTGTAACTGCGGGTGGCGTCGATGCAGGTGGGCGGAGCATTTTCAAATGTTGCTACCCGAGTTTCCGAACCATCGACGGCCGGGCACGGAGTAACGCCGGTGATCGACCGTCCGGCGAGTGTTGTTACAGGTGCGCCAATCGTGGTGTCGACGACTGTCGTGTCAACGGTTGTTGTCTCGGTTGAGGTAGATGAGTCGCCTCCCGAGACAAAGATGATTGCAGTGAGTCCGAGAATTGCAGCGATGCCGATGAGAACTCTAATGATTCGTTTGCGTATTCGCTGTCGTTGAGCTTGCACGGCAAGTTCGCTGAGTCGTTGACGGCGATTTTCTTTTTTTCGTATTCGCTTGTCGGTGCCCATGGCTCCCCAAGGTTACTGGCGCACCGCTAGCGTTAAGAACCTGTGGCTGTGATTGTTCAGAAATACGGTGGCACCTCAGTTGCTGATCCCGAACGAATGCGCAATGTCGCTCGTCACATTGCTTCGGCGAGAGAAAAAGGTGATGACGTAGTTGTCGTTGTATCGGCAATGGGTAAAGCGACGGACAAACTCGTCGAATTGGCTCATCAGGTTTCAAGCTCGCCGCAGGGTCGCGAGATGGACATGTTGCTCACCACGGGTGAGCGCATCTCGATGTCGTTGCTGTGCATGGCTTTGCATGATTTGAATTGTGATGCCGTGAGTTTTACCGGAAGTCAAGTAGGAATCATCACGGATACAACACATACAAAGGCCAAGATTCTGGAGATAAAAGGGGATCGAGTGCGCGAAGCCCTTGCCGGTGGCAAAGTAGCCGTGGTTGCCGGTTTTCAGGGAGTGAGTACCGAGCGTGAAATCACCACCCTTGGTCGCGGTGGCGGTGACACGACGGCGGTTGCATTGGCTGCCGCCTTGCAGGCCGATGTGTGTGAGATCTACACAGATGTCACAGGTGTATTTAGCGCTGATCCTCGGTTGGTGTCACAGGCGCGCAAGTTAAGGTGCCTGAGTTTTGACGACATGCTTGAGATGGCTGGAGCTGGTAGCAAGATTCTTGCCCTTAGATCGGTCGAATTTGCGCGCAATCACAATGTTCCATTGCATGTTCGTTCAAGTTTCACATGGGAGGAAGGCACCTGGATACTCGGTGTCGACGATGAAAGGATGAAGAACATGGAAGGTCCAATTATTTCGGGTGTTGTGCATGATGTCGGTGAATCTAAGGTCACTTTGCTTGGCGTGCCCGATCGACCGGGAGTATCGGCGTTGCTGTTTGAATCGCTGGCCAAGGCCAGCGTCAATGTCGACATGATTGTGCAGAACACCTCTATTAATGGCACCACCGACATTTCGTTCACAATGCCAAGTGCGGATGTGGCGACGGCGGTGCCGATCGTCGAGCGGGTCGGCCTCGAAGTCGGGGCTTCCGGCGTCACCCAAGATTCGGACATTGTAAAACTAAGCCTCGTCGGAGCCGGAATGAAATCCAGTCCAGGAATTGCCGCAAAAATGTTTCGTGTGCTCGCCGACAACGACGTCAATATCGAGATGATCTCTACTAGCACAATTCGAATATCCGTCGTTGTCGAACAGTCAAAGTTGGAAACGGCAGTGCGGGCACTGCATACGGCGTTTGATTTGGACAGCGGTGAGGAGTATTCGGCTCCGCTTCCCGAGCGCAACTAAGCGCCATTGTTCATGCCGCGACGTCACGCCCATTTTGTTCCGTGGCGTAGCGCTGGAACCGTGACCGAAACGGGAATCAACTTCGACGAGGTAGTTCGCGAAACCGGTTGGGTATTCAACAATAAAACCGGGGACTCTCTAACTCTTGAGTCTTTTGTGAAAACCGGAGACGCCGAAGTGCGTCGATACATGCGGCAATTCGGTTTTCCGCCCGATCTGTTGACAAACCGTACATTATTGGAGATCGGTTGCGGAATTGGGCGTATGACCGCATCGTTTACACATCAGTGCGCCCGTGTAGTCGCCGCCGATGTAGATGCCGCGTTCCTCGAGCGATGTCGCGAGACCGTAAGCATTCATGGTCGAGTCGATCGACTCCAGACATCACAAGTAACCGATGGTCGATCATTGGGGCTGCTCGATGACTCCGTTGACCTGACATTTTCGTACATCACATTGCAGCACTGCGACCGTGATGATGCCCTTGCACTAACCCGCGACGCAATTCGAGTCACACGCGATGGCGGATCGATCATTCTCAATTATCGACTTAGAACGCGCAGCGATGCCGTGCTGGTTCCTCTCGGTATTTTTGTTCGGCTGCTGTGGCGAATTCCTGTGGTAGGTCGACGAATGTCACTGTTGCGGTGGGCGACAAGGTTGGGGTGGCAGGTAAATAGGTTGAGTCCCGACGATGTATTTAGAGATCTGCAGTCCGATCCAAATTTATTTAGTTTGCTCACCGACATTCAAGTTTTCCATTCGCCATTTCGTGCGCTGACGGCGGTTACCTCGGGTGTCAATGTTCAAGTACTCAAGCGCGTCAACGCAAGTCATTGGTGGCTAGTCGCGAAAATCAGCAAGTAGCCTAAATTCATGCGCGTCGGTGTGGTTGGAGCAACGGGGATGGTTGGCAGCGTCATGCGTCGGCTATTGCTCGAGAGAAATTATCCCGTGGACGAATTGCGAATCTTTGCCTCGGCTCGTTCGGCCGGATCCAAGATCGAATGGGGTGGCGAGAAGTTTCTCGTTGAGGATGCCACTGAGGCAGACCCCCATGGGTTGGATGTGGTGCTCTTTTCAGCCGGAGCCTCGGCGTCGAGAGCATTGGCCACGAAGTATGCCAACGCTGGAGCAACGGTCATTGATAATTCTTCGGCGTGGCGAATGAATTCGGACGTGCCACTCATCGTTGCCGAAGTCAATCCCGAAGACATCAGCCAAGCCCGCTTGGGCATTATCGCCAATCCAAACTGCACGACCATGGCGGCGATGCCGGTGCTCAATCCGCTGCACAATGCCGCTCAACTGGTTCGCTTAGTAATTAGTACCTATCAGGCAGTTAGCGGTGGCGGACTATCGGGAGTCGCAGAGTTAGACGAACAGACCCGCTATGGCGCCGAGTCGGCACGAGACCTCACCTATGACGGCCAAGCACTTGACTTTCCACCGCCGTCAACATTCGCCCGCCCGATCGCGTTCAATGTTTTGCCCTTCGCCGGGGCCCTGGTAGATGACGGGTCATTTGAAACGGAGGAAGAGAAAAAACTTCGCAATGAGACTCGCAAGATATTGCACATACCCGATCTCAGGGTTTCCGGTACCTGTGTTCGCGTACCCGTTTTCACCGGTCACTCGTTATCGATCAACGCGGAGTTTGCTCGACCGATCACTCCGGCTGAGGCGATCGAGATTCTGACCGCGGCACCGGGGGTGGAGGTTGTTGACATTCCCACTCCGTTGCAGGCCGCCGGAAAGGATCCCAGTTTCGTTGGACGGATCAGGCAGGATTCGACGGTTGACGACAATCGGGGGCTAATCCTGTTCGTTTCCAACGACAATTTACGCAAGGGCGCCGCTCTCAATGCAATGCAGATTGCGGAACTATTGATTCGTTAGGCATTGCTATTATCCGAATTGATGACGGGTCCATCGAAATCTGCGCGTGTGAGTCGAATCGCGGCGCCACTAGCTGAAGTCCTCGTCGGCGACGCGCCCGTGTGTGTCGAGTTTTGGGACGGCTCAAGATGGGGTCCAGACAACCCGATTGCGACAATTCGCCTGCGATCCAAATCCGCGCTGCAAAGAATTCTCTGGGCTCCCGGTGAACTTGGTGTTGCTCGAGCCTTTGTTATTGGAGAAATCGACATCGAGGGAAATCTCATTGAGACACTGCGAGAGCTGCGATCCGGAGGTCAAAACCTGCGCAGAGGTTGGTGGATGTTGCCGCGCCTTGCGGCAAGCGCCGGCCGACTTGGAGTAGTGGGCGGGCCATTGTCGCCTCCGCCGGAAGAGATACGGCCGCGAGGTTTGCGTCATTCGCTGAGACGCGATGCCACTGCGGTTGGACATCATTACGACGTCGGTAACGATTTTTACCGGCTCGTGCTAGGTCCATCGATGACGTATTCATGTGCACACTTTTCTGAACCAACTAAGACACTCACCGACGCCCAGGAGTCGAAGTACGACATCGTCTGTCGCAAGTTGGGTCTCCACGAGCGGCCCGGGATGCGACTTCTTGATGTTGGTTGCGGATGGGGATCAATGGCGCTTCACGCCGCAAGTCGTTACGACGCTCATGTCGTAGGTGTGACCATCAGTAAGGAGCAGTTCAAGGCAGCCTCTGTGCGCGTGGAACAGGCGGAGATGGCCGATCGGATTGAGATTCGACTCGAGGACTACCGCCAACTTAGCGGCGAACGGTTTGATGCGATCTCCTCAATTGGAATGTCGGAGCACGTTGGCAAGTCCCGCATCAACGAATACTTTTCAGTGTTGTCGTCGCTCCTGTCGCCTCGTGGACGACTGTTGAACCATGCGATCTCATCGGTTGGCGGCTCAAAACTTGGTTCGCGTTCGTTTATGTATAGGTATGTGTTTCCAGATGGGGAACTTATCGATGTTGGCGACACCGTGCTGGCGATGGAAAAAGCAGGGTTAGAGGTGCGCGACACCGAATCATTGCGTGAACATTACGCACTGACATTGCGTCATTGGGTTGCCAATCTCGAAGAGAACTGGGAGGCCGCGGTCGCTCTTGTCGGAGCTGGGCGTGCGCGTGTGTGGCGACTGTATATGGCAGGGTCGGCGGTGGGGTTTGAAGATAATGGACTTTCCATCCATCAAGTTCTCGGGGTTCTGCCGATGGATGATGGAACGAGCGGGATGCCACTCACCCGCAAGAAGTGGGTGACGGACTAACAAATAGCCATGAAATCGGGAGAGTCGGGGAAGGGAGATTTGAACTCCCGGCCTCCACGTCCCGAACGTGGCGCGCTACCAAGCTGCGCTATTCCCCGGTGTCTTGCGTACGGATCCTAACTAATTTGTGACCTCGGTAATTTTTGAACTTTCGGTGTCGCCCTCGTGCCACTCTTGCAAGCGAGAGACCGCATGCGCCGCACGGCGTAAGCGGAGTGCGTCAAGTGGCTTGATCAACCAGCCTTCGGCCCCGCTTCGTCGTGCCAGGTGGACATCGGCAGGGCGGTCAAGCAACATCAGCACAGGAATGTATGGAATGCGACCATCGCTATAGTCCAGGCGCAAATCCATCGCCACCGCCATCGCTCCCATTGAACCAATTTGCATGTCTAGAACCGCCAGATCGGGAGTGCGCCCGGCAATTGCGACAGGGACATCCCGTCCGTTTTGGCACACAGAAAATGATGTATCAGGAGTTCCGAGGGCGGCGAGAACTTCGTCCAGCACCCATTGGGCATCAGTCGCCAGCAAAATATGCACGCCGCGATTCTATCCAGCCGAATTTGTGCCATCGGTAACGAGATGATTCGCGACGATTGCAAGGGTCTCGGTGCTGGCAACATCGTGAGCGAGTAAAGGCACGAACCTGACCGGGGCCGGCGCAACTTGGGCGATGAGTTTTTCAACGTTTGAACTTTGCTCTCGAGCACGTTCATTGAGCAGATCAAGATTTCGTTGCAGGGCCGAGTGGTTGAGTTCAGATTTGGGACCAGTTGGTCGGTCGATGTCAGTTGTGTCAAAGGATGGTTGGATTCGATTTACGATAAGTGCGGCCGTGGCCAGACCCTCATCGCCCAGCTTGGAAACGAAGTAATCGGCCTCGGTTACTGTCTCGAGATTGGGTGAGGTCACCACCACGTATGAAGTGGTCAGCGAGCGCAATAGTCCAACTACCTCCGATGCGCGCTGTCGAAACCCATCGTCCATACCTTCAAATGCGCGAAAGAATGCAAGTGCGTCATCGAGGGCTTGGGCACCGACAATACGGGAGATGGCGCGAACCATTGGTTGCATGGCCGCAACGACAATCTTTAGGCCACCGCGGGTCGGCGTGAGCAAAAATCGGTACAGCCGATGATCGAGAAATCGGATCAGACGACTCGGCGCGTCGAGAAAATTAAGTGCATCGCGAGTCGGGGGCGTATCAATGACAACGAGGTTGAAACGCGAGTCACCGTGAAGTTGAAATAGTTTTTCTGCGGCCATGTATTCCTGTGTACCGCTCAGGTTCTTGGAAATATTGTGAAAGAACCGATTCGACATGATTCGATCAACCTGCTCGCTGTCAGCACTGTGGGTCCTGACCACTTCGTTGAAAGTTGACTGTGTGTCAAGCATCATTGCCCACAACTCACCGGGCCCAGCCTGAGCGGTAGCGATGCGATGCGGTTCGTTGCCGAGCTCAACATGTAGCCCCAGCGCGTCGGCGAGTCGCTTCGCAGGATCAATGGTGACTACGACCACTCGGCGGCCAGTCCGGGCGGCAGCAATGCCAATTGCGGCGGCGGCCGTGGTCTTACCAACGCCTCCGCTTCCACAGCAAATGATGATCGAAGAATTGTCGATGACTTGATTGAAAGTCATTGCAGTAATCGGATCTGATCGAGAAGGGCAGCGGCAACAATGTCACAACGCATATCCGAGATAATTGGAAGAGTCAGTGTCGGCAGCGCGATGCTCTGCGAAAGTCGCGCAGTCTCATGTAATTGCGACTGAACTCGCGAATTATGAAACTCCGCTGCCTTTACGAGACCCGATTGCGGATTCAGTGACTCATGAATCGTGAGCACGCCGTGTTCCTCCACGCAATTGATCACCACGGGTGCGAGTTGAACTCCGACCTTGTCCTCAAGTGCAAATGCGGTCTCGACCAGTTCGTTTACTGGTGTAGTTTCGGGAATCGTCACGAGCATTACTTGACATCGTGCGCCGTCGCCAAGTAGATCCAGAATTTCTTCTGCCTGCTGGTGGATGGGACCGCTACTGACGGATTGATGTAACGCCCGCGGCGCCATCAACATCGAAATGGCATGTCCGGCCGCCGGTCCATCGACGACGATGAGATCGGCCACATTTTCGAGATCGAGGGCTTTGATTTTGCCCAGGACCAACAAGTCGTCAATTCCGGGTGCGGCCGTGGCAATGATGTCGACAATCCCACTCCTCATCAGTCGCCGTGAGATTCGTCCAAGTCCGTGAGTGTCTAGATAATCGCTTAGGGCCGCCTGGGCGGTGATTCGTCGAGCCCGGAACTGGCCAGAGCCACTATGTCGATCAATCAGGGCAATTTCGGTCGATTCATATACAAGCGGCGTTGTGCAACCAAGGAATCGTTCCGCACCGGGTTTTTCGTCCAACTCCACAAACAGAACTCTGAGTCCACTTTGTGCTGCTGCCATCGCCAGTCCAGCAGATACGGTTGTCTTGCCGACACCGCCCTTTCCCGCAACAATCAAGATGCGGGAAGCGGTGAAGAATGTCAATTGGTCCACGCGCCCTCCGGAGGCTTCCTTGCGCAGGTTACTCAGAGTTATGGCACTTGCAGCGATTGCCTTGCCGCTGGGTTCGATGTAGTTATCCACTCACTCGGCCAGTGCCGAGGATTCGGCAGCTGACCTAGCGCCGGTGGACATCTTCGCGGTGAGCGGATTGATTGACGAAGTTGTCGTCCACGAAATTGAACAAGCACTTGATCGTTCGGCCACAAATGGAGCCCAAGCGATAATCCTGCAATTAAATTCACTTGGAGCAGTCGTGTCAACTCAACGGATGACTCTGTTGCTTGAGCGTGTTGCCGAGGCAAACATTCCGGTGGCAATCTGGGTTGGACCATCCGGTGCTCGCGCATATGGTCAATCTGCTCAACTGCTCGCTGTCGCCGATGTCAGTGCAATGGCCCCCGGAACCCGTATCGGCTATTCGGGCGACCCGCTTGTAGTGAATGGGGTCGAAGTGAATATGGGGGACGCCAGTGTTCGGTTGCGCACCACTTCATTTGGTTTTGTTGATGCGCGCAGATTGGGTCTGCTCAAGCTGGCCGGAAATGACGAAGGTGTTCCGGTTGTTCGCAACATGATCAACGTGCTTGACGGCCTCACAATCGATGGAAAATTGCTGACTACCACTGTCGAAACCTTGAATGGAAGTGGTCAGGTGGTTCGCGAAACAACCACCACCCGTTTTTTCAAGCTAGGCATATTGAATCAACTGATGCACACGGTGGCTAGCCCGCCGGTGGCGTATCTATTGTTCGCGATTGGACTCGCACTACTTGTGCTCGAGTTCTTTACCGCCGGAATTGGCATCGCCGGACTAGTCGGTGTGGTGTGCACCTTTCTCGGTTGCTATGGACTTGCGGCTTTGCCCGTTCGCGGATGGAGCGTTGGTTTGTTCATTCTGGCGATCATTGCGCTGGCGATCGATGTTCAGGTGGGGGTGCCTCGAATATGGACTGCGATTGGGCTCGGAATGTTTGTTGTTTCGTCCTTTACCTTGTACAGACCGATTGATGGCACCGACATGCGTATGTCGTGGCTTACCCTCGCATCTGGAATCATCATGATGTCGCTTGCGTTCATCGTCGGCATGCCTTCGATTGTGAGAACGAGATTCGCGACGCCAACCATTGGACGGGAATGGATGATTGGTTCGACGGGTATGGCTGTAACCGATATTTCTCCCGATGGCATCGTCATGATTCATGAAGCTTCGTGGCGCGCTCGCACCAATCGGGCAACTCCGCTGACCGCCGGGTCAGTGCTCCGTGTAGTTGGCATTGATGGCGTCACGCTCGACGTCGAACCAATGGAAGGTGCCGCCAGGGACTATCGCGAAATGCGCAAGTCAACTCCGTCCACAACAGAAGTCAAATAGCTGATTATGACGGTGGTCGAACACTCTAATTCTGCGCGCCGTGTTGCCTCCGAATCGGCGAAGCTTCAACCTGTTGATTGGCTCCTCCTCGTGGTGCCAGGAGTAATTTGGGGCTCAAGTTTCTATTTCATTGCCATCGGACTTGATTCTTTTTCTCCCGGCTTGATTACTCCGATGCGAGTGCTCATCGGATTTCTCACATTGAGTGCATTTAGAAAGGCTCGAGTTCCTATTCCGCGTAGTGCATGGCCAAACATCGCGATCCTTGGCGTGGTCTGGCTCGTCGTTCCACTCACCGCGTTTCCATTTGCCGAGCAGCACGTGTCGAGCAGCGTGATCGGAATGCTTAATGGTGCTTCTCCACTATTTGTCGCCCTGGTAGCGATTGGTATCTCGCGAATCCTTCCACCGAGGGGACAAGTGCTTGGTTTGGCAATTGGAATGCTCGGTGTTGTTTGCATTGCTCTTCCCACCCTCAATCAGGGTTCGTCGAGCAAATTCGGAACAATCTTGGTTCTCGGGGCGTTGATGCTCTACGGAGTGGCGTTAAATGTGGCGGCACCACTGCAGCGCGAATTCGGTGCCTTGCCGGTGTTGTGGCGGGCCCAAATCGTCGCCGTCGTCCTACTAACCCCGATGGGCATCTATTCGTTACGCAACAGCCAATTCGAATGGCGGCCATTCGTTGCCATTGTTGTGCTCGGAGTGTTTGGTACGGCGATGGCCCACTATGCAATTGCCACTCTGGCCGGACGCATCGGATCCACACGAGCATCGGCCAGTCTGTATCTGATGCCGGCGGTGTCGTTGTTTCTTGGGGTCGTTTTACGCGGCGAAGATGTCGCCATACTTGCCATTGTCGGCAGCGCTATCGCAGTGCTTGGCGCGTGGGTACTAGGGCGCAGCAAACGCAGCGCATAAACGCGTTTCGACCCACAACCAACTATTGGTTCAACTGGGTTCCCCCCAGTCGAAGGTCACCGATTCGGCGAGTAATTGCCCGTTGGTCCAGATATTCAATTAGAGGAACGGCATACTTTCGAGTGACCTGGAGAGCGTCGCGAAACTGGGCCACGGTGAAACCCTGCGGGTGACTGAGGAGCAGAACCTTTACCGCCTCCCTCGCCATGGCAATTGCTTGCTGGTGAAAAACGGTTCCATTGCAATTGACCAAAATTTTTCGTTGTACCAGTTGACGAATGATTGTGCCGTCTAGCCCCACCTGACGGGGCGGGGAACATCCGGCACGCAGGAACAGATCAACGTATGGATGTTTGGCGACACCATCGACGACACCAGTGAACAATCGCCCGGTAATGACTTGAGTATTTTGGATCAATCCGACTACCGCTCGTTCATGCTCGGATAGGGACGAAATTTCAACACCAAGTGTTCCGCAAAGGGTTACCTTCTTCTTGACCGACTGAATCGTGTGTTCTAATTCTGATGGCGAGGCGACCCAATCACCAGCGGTCGGGGTCACGGTCTCGCCTGTGAGCAATTCCAATTGCTGTTTCGATATCCAGCCGCGTTCACGAACTATTCGTTCAATCGTGAGGTCAGGCGATGCTTGAGAGACAGGCAGATGCGGCTCAATATCTAGGACTTCGCCGCCTCCAATTGTTTCGTCCCGTCCTGTTTCGCGAAGAATAAACCGATCACGAGGAAGGATAGGGATTTCGGTATTCCAATGCAGGCGAACCGATCCGACAGAACCGGGTGAAATGCGATCGGCACCGATGACGCGTAGCGCGACCAAAAACTCCCCGGATCCGATGTACATCATGTAGTTTCCGCGGTGTCCGACATCATGGGTAAGTGAGCCAAGTACCACGAGACGGGCGTCGCAACGACGGGTCGGCTTCCATTGTCGATCGCGGACAAGCACAGATCCACGATCTAGTTGGTGGTGATCTATTCCACTCAGATTCAGGGCGCACCGACAACCGGGTTCGAGTTCATCAACCGATTGGCCATGGGTTTGAATACTTCGAACTCGCACGGGTTCGCGGTTTGGGAATGTAACTAACTCGTCACCAACACGGATGACGCCATCGGTGAGCGTCCCCGTGACGACCGTGCCCGAGCCCTTGATGGCAAAGGCACGATCAATCCACAATCGCGGTCGTTGCCGGTCCGCAGTTCGCGGCTTGTGTGTGGCAAGAGTTGCAAGACATTTGAGCAACACGTCGAGTCCGTTGCCGTTGGTACTGGATACAGATATCACTGGCGCGTGTTCAAGAAACGTGTCTCGGACATGTTCGCCAATCTCACTGATGGTTGCGGCCAACATGACCTCGTCCGCGAGGTCGGATTTGGTGACGACGACCGCTCCGAGTTCGATGTCGAGCAAGTCCACAATCCGAAGATGCTCCTCGGTTTGTGGCATCCAACCCTCGTTTGCCGCTACAACCAGCAGACATGTGTCCACTCCACCGACACCGGCGAGCATGTTGCGAAGAAAGCGGGTGTGTCCCGGTACATCAACAAAACTCACCACCTCGCCCGATGCCAAGGTGGTGAACGCAAATCCCAAGTCGATCGACATGCCTCGTCGCTTCTCTTCCTCCCAACGGTCGGGGTCGATTCCCGTCAGTGCATAGACGAGCGAAGATTTGCCGTGGTCCACATGTCCAGCTACAGCAATGACACGCATGTTCTTCTATGTTCGCTAAATAGCGGGCAATGAACGAAGTGCCGAAATGAGAACGGGATCATCATCGGGGTGTACCGAGCGCAAGTCAAACAATGTCTGTTGATCGGCGACGCGACCGATGATGGGCGGCCGATGGGCGCGCAAATTCGCCAGATGGTCTCCAGGAACTGAAATGCCACGAGAGGGAATCGTTGATCCAGGGGTTGATCCCGCTCCCGGAAGCGCAAGGCAATCAACAACTCGACCGAGCTGGGCAGCCGCAACAATTTGTTGGGCACGGCCGTCAAGCTCGTCGATCGAAGCCGTTGCCATCTTCCAAAATGGCACATCGTCGCATACAGTTTTCCTTAAGTAGGAAAGCGCAAGTTGCTGCAGCGCCGAAATTGTGAGCGCACCGGGTCGAAGTGCACGAGCAAGTGGATGCCTGGCGCAGGTAGCGATGAGATCGGCGCGCCCAACAATAATTCCACACTGTGGTCCACCGAATAATTTGTCGCCACTAAAGGTGACCAGCGAAGCACCACTGGCAAGTGACTGTTTTGCCGCCGGTTCGTGCCCGAGCCAAGTAGGTGGGGGCCCAGAAATCCATGGACAGGAATTGTCGGTAAGTCCAGATCCAATGTCGGCGATGATGGGGACGCCAAGAGTCGCCAACTCGCTGACCGCGGTGTCTTCGACGAATCCCAGCATGTAATAGTTCGACGGATGGACCTTGAGTACAAGTGCGATGTCATTTTTAGGGGAATCAATTGCCTTTCGATAATCACGAAGTCGAGTTCGATTGGTGGTCCCAACATCGACAAGTCTGGATCCGCTTTGCTCGAGTACTTCGGGAATTCTGAAACCGCCGCCGATCTCGACGCTCTCGCCACGGGCAACGGCCACGTCGCGTCGGTTGGCCAATGCGCTGACCACCAACAGGATCGCCGCCGCGTTGTTGTTGACGATTAAGGCGTCTTCGCCACCGCACAGCAATGCAAGGAGCCGGCCGATTCCTCGTTGTCGCGACCCCCGCTCGCCGGTCAATAAATCAAACTCCAATGAATTGGGCTGACTCGAGTGCCGATAAGCAAGTGGTGCGCGGCCCAAATTGGTGTGCAGTAGTACTCCCGTGGCGTTGATGACATCGGTGAGTAGTTGTCGTCGAAACTCTTCCGCCAATTGGGTTGCCTGGTCCGGATCGCCACGGGAAATTGCAATTCGAGCGCAGTCAACAAGTACAGCATGAGGTAGATCAAATTGCTCAGCAAGATTGCGGGCCAGAGCATCTACCGAAGGGGGCCGTCGATCGGCGGAGATCATTGAAGATTCGACCACGCCAGCAACTTACCGCCTACTGAATGAGTTGACATTTTGAGCCACGGTAGTTGCTCAAAGTAGAGCGCTGAATAGAGTTCGATCGATGTCTTCAGAGGTTCCAATTCGACCGGCCGCCACGGTGATGTTGATCCGTGATCGACCGGCCGCCAACTTTGAGGTGTTCATGCTCCAGCGCACATTGTCGGCGGCGTTTGCAAGGGGGATGTACGTGTTTCCTGGTGGGCGAGTGGATGAAGGCGACAGTGAATACGAACTTGAGGCTTTGTGCGATGGCTTGAGCGATGAACAAGCGAGCGAATTGTTGCAGGTCCCAGTCGGCGGACTTGCATATTGGGTGGCGGCTATTCGAGAGTGTTTCGAAGAAGCTGGGGTATTGCTGGCTCGACATGCGTCAAGTCAAGAATTCCTTCGCTTTGACAATTCGGATGTGGTTGCCAAGTTCGCCGCAGCAAGGCAACAAATATATGAAGGCGCTTTGACCCTCACTCAACTCTGCGCCCGCGAAAACCTGCACCTAATCACGGATTCGATTCACTATGTCAGCCACTGGATTACACCGGTTGGAGAGTCCCGTCGGTTTGACACTCGATTCTTTGTTGCACAAGCACCGCAGGCTCAAGAACCACTGCACGATGACGGCGAGACGATCGCAAGTTTATGGGTGACTCCCCAAGACGCATTGAGACGATGTGAACGTGGCGAGCTAGCGATGATTCCACCGACAATCAAGAATCTTGAATTTTTGGCCGCTCACCAAACCACTACCGATGTACTTGTCGCGGCTTCACAAATTGGCGTTCCTGTAACTATCTTGCCGCGACTGCGAACTGATGCAGACGGGAAGGTAATTGGTGTGGTGCTGCCGAATGAAGTTGGCTACGCGGATTGATTCGAACGAGTTGTTGATTTTTTCTTAAACGCAACCTCGACCGCATCGAGTAAACGGGCCGAACAACCCGCCATTTCAACCGCGGGGACTGTCTCGGCCACGATCCGCTCAGCGATTGCGCGAAATTCATGAGCCGCGGCGCTGTCGCCGCAAATTGTCACGGGTTCGCCGTTGTCTCCGCCGTAGGCAACTGCGGATTCAATCGGAACTCGACCGAGTAATTCGCTGCCGATTTCGTCGGCGAGCGCTTGACCGCCACCTTCGCCAAACAACGGATATGAGACTTCGTGTTCACATGTAAACGAACTCATATTTTCAATCACCCCTGCGACGCGAAGGAAACTTCGTCGAGCCATGTCGGCGGCGCGAATAGCAACCTTCTGGGCAGAGACGGACGGCGTAGTGACAATGATCAGATCGGTGCGTGGCAACATCCGGGCAAGTCCCATTTGCACATCGCCGGTGCCCGGTGGCATGTCGATCAGCAAAAAATCGAGCGAACCCCAGTGAACATCTTTGAGAAACTGTTCGACGGCCTTTGTCAACATAAGACCGCGCCACATAAGGGCCGTGCTTTCGTCGTCGACGAGCATTCCCGTCGAGACCACCTTGAGTAATCCCTTACCGACGACACGCTCATTGGGGATAATTTGGGGCTTGTCGCTTCCGTTCATCCGTCGCGCTTCAAGTCGATCGGACATCCCAAGCATTCGTGGAATGGAAAACCCCCAAATGTCGGCATCCAGCACACCAACAATGTGTCCTTGCTGAGCCAAAGCAGCCGCGAGATTGACGGTAACCGAGCTCTTTCCGACCCCTCCCTTGCCGCTGGCAATCGCCAATATTCGGGTATTCAGCGGAATCTGTGTGTCGGGCGCCTGCTCGCGAGCATTCCAACGAGCACGAGTCATCACGTTCGTGCGTTCGTCCGCGTTCATCTCACCCCACTCAATTTCGACCTTGCTCACGCCAGGATGCCGACTGACGCGGCCCTCCACATCGTTCTTAATTTGGGCTCGCAACGGGCATCCCTTGATTGTGAGTTTGATACCGATCGAGACCAAGCCATCTGAAGACACGCTTACTCCTGTGGCCATACCCAAATCCACGATGTTGTCGCCCAGTTCGGGGTCTATGACTGCCCGCAATAGATTCCGTATTTCCTCAACGCTCGGGGGTGAAACCCGTCGTTCGACCATGGATACAAGTTACCGCTCGCTCACGGGATAATTCATGCCCTGTTCGGCACAGAGCGTTGGGGAACGGATACAATGAACGCGATGATTACTCTCACCGATACTGCCGCCACCAAGGTCAAGCAATTGCTCGAGGCGGAGGGCGCCACCGATCTTGCCTTGCGCGTTGCTGTCCGACCCGGCGGATGTTCCGGTTTTTCGTACGAGATGTTCTTTGATGGAGACATTTCAACGGAAGATCAGACAATGACATTTGGAGATGTGCGAGTCGTTGTCGACCAGGCATCTTCCCAGTTGCTTGTGGGGGCCAGCCTTGACTATCAAGATGGCCTGCAAGATGCTGGCTTCAAAATCAACAACCCGAGTGCATCGCGCACATGCGGTTGTGGCAATAGCTTTAGCTGACGACCCGCTAGCCAACTATCGCCGTAAGGCGTTCCTCGATTTCGTCGGCATCGAAGACTCCGTCAAGCCGATCTGCTACTAATCCCTGCTCGTCGGTGATAAACAGTGCTGGCTCGTATGTCAAGTGGAGAGCCTCCACGGCGGGGGCGACCGTAGTCGCAGTGTTGTCGATGTAGATCTCTGCGTGAAGATAGGTGAATGCGTCGCCAAATTGATTGCTCGCCGTGATTAAACCCTCTAGTCCCGGAGCGCACACACCGGTCGAACAGTATGCGGGCGTACCGACGAGATAGGCGATTGGTTTACCCATTGACAGTGCTTCAGTGAGTGTGACGTCATGAAATGGACATTGGTTTGGGGTCCGAGTACAGATTGGATCAACGCCTCGGTGATTATCAAAAGTTGGTGTATCAAAACCCTGCAGTGCCGTACCGATTTTCGGTACCAGAACTTGGTCCGCATCAAGAATTTGGATCGCTACTCCTTCGGTCGGACCACCATTCACCACAAGTGAATAGATTCCGGGTTTTGCAATCTCGGCGCGAAATGGCCAATATGCAATGGCCAGGTCGTTGGAATGCTTGGTCGCAGAAAGTGACTCGACAACGACTTCACCTGTGTCGGCATTTAGAAGTTGAGCGGTGAGCACATCGGGTTGTTGACCATCGTCAACGGTGAGCAGTCCCTGTTGGTTGGCCAAAGAGATCGGCATCCGAACTGGTCCCGGCGAGAGCAACCCGGGAAATCGTTGCACCAGTTGCACATCGTCTGGCAGATTAAGTGACGAATTAGAACCGGATGAACACGAACTGATCAGTTGCGTCGTCGCACCTAAACCTAAAGTTCCGAGTGCACCAATGAGTAGTTGGCGACGAGAAAGTGTTGGCACGGGATTTATCGTATGGCGTGAATGCGGGTCTACGATGGTCGCCATGGCTACATCAAAGAAAAAGAAATCAAGCGGCGCGAAACCAGTCGGACCCTACACGCCGGTAGTTCGAGCCGGTGATTGGATTATTGTTTCTGGCCAACTTGGGTTGTTGGAAGGCAAACTTGTGAGCGGTGGGGTCGCCGCGCAAACGACGCAATCTATCGTCAATCTTAAGGCCCATCTGAAATCCGCAGGAGTAACAATCGGTGACGTGAAAAAGACGCTCTGCTTCCTCACTGACATGGATAATTTTGCAGCGTTCAATACCGCATATTCAGCCGGCTTCGGTTCAAGCCGACCGGCGCGCAGCACCATCGGTGTGGCCGCATTGCCACTCGGCGGTGCGGTTGAAATTGAAGCGTGGGCATTCAAGCCAGCGAAGTCGTAATCATGGCCGGTGGGGTGTTACTTGTCGCAGTCCTGCTTGCATTTCCGATCTTGGTCGGCATGTCCGCAGTCGCAGTCGCCGCAATCATTGGTCATTTCCTTTGTCGCGACGCCGAAATCCGCCACGAGGGCAGCGAACTAGTCGAGTTAAATATCTGAATACCTCAATAGCCGATCTATGCGTTCGCAACGCGGGCTTGGTCGCGACGGTTGATCAGCAGCGAAGTGAAATTCCTGGTGGCTGGGTGGCCATTACCAACGGCTTAATCAGTGGGGTTGGTGAGGGCGGGTCTGAGCCGACTTCCACGACTGTCATTGATGCGACCGATTGCTTGGTCACACCTGGGTTGGTGAATGCACATCACCACATGTTTCAAAATCTCACTCGTGCATACCCACCGATGACCAGCGCTCCATTATTTGGATGGCTGCAAGCGCTCTATCCACTGTGGGGCACGCTAGATGAGGAGTCTGCGTTTGTCTCAGCATGGATCGGGCTAGCCGAGCTTGCATTATCAGGCTGCACCACTACGTCCGACCATCTGTATGTGCATCCCAAAGGCGCGGGCGATTTACTCTCCGCCGAGATCGGCGCGGCCGTGGAACTAGGCATTCGGTTTCATCCGACCCGTGGGTCAATGTCGTTGTCCCAAAAGGACGGCGGATTGCCGCCCGACAGTGTGGTGCAGGACCATGATCTGATTCTTGCCGAGTCCCAACGGGCAGTTGAACAGCATCATGACCGCGGTCATGGCGCTATGGTGCGCATCGCACTTGCCCCGTGCTCACCGTTTTCCGTCACCAAACAATTGATGGTTGAGTCGGCGTATCTGGCCGAACAACAAAATGTTCGATTGCACACCCATTTTGCCGAAAATGTCGAAGACGACGAATTTTCGTTGGCAACATTCGGCTGTCGTCCAACCGAGTATCTGGAAGAGGTTGGTTGGTGTACTGATCGAGCATGGGTCGCCCATTGTGTTATGCCAAACGCTGCCGAAGTGCAACGACTTGGTCGTGCCCACATCGGTGTCGCTCATTGCCCGAGTAGCAATCTCATTTTGTCGTCTGGAATTGCGCCGGTGGTTGATCTACGAGCCGCAGGTGTTCACGTTGGATTAGGAGTGGATGGTTCGTCCTCGGCTGATTCCGCATCGCTATGGCTTGAGGCCCGGCAAGCAATGCTGCTGGCCAAACTGCGAAGTGGGCCAACTGCTAGCACTGCCAGGATGTCGCTCGAAATCGCCACCCGCGGTGGCGCTGGTTGTCTTGGCCGGGTCGGCGAGATCGGGGAAATTAGCCTCGGTGCGGTTGGTGATCTTGCGGTATGGTCACTTACTGGTCCACAATTTGCTGGAGCGATCGCCGATCCAATTGAAGCATGGTTGCGCTGCGGACCGGTTTCGGTTCGAGACACAATTGTGCACGGTCGGGTGGTGGTTCGCCAAGGTCAACTTGTAAGCACAAAAGTTGACGAAATGCTGAAACGGCATCGTCAACTTGCGGCCATCATGCAAAAACTCGATCGTTAGCCTCGATCACGATGCTGCAGCACGTGGTCGTCACATTTTTCGCGATCGCGATCGCCGAGTTGCCGGACAAAACGTTGCTGGCCACGCTGATGCTTTCCTCAACTTACAAAAATCGACTTGCCGTATGGTGCGGAGCGACTGTCGGATACGTAACACACGTCGTCATTGCCGTGTTATTTGGCGCGGCGCTCACCTCGCTTCCTCGCCGGCCGCTTCACGTTGTAGTCGGAGCTTTGTTTATCTTGGGTGGAATTCTCACACTTCGACAGAAAGTTGAAGGTAACGACGACAGGCGGGAACGTGTGCCGAAGCTGATGAGCCCAGGTCGGATTGTCTGGATAGCCGCCTCCGTCATCCTTGTAGCCGAATTTGCTGACCTCACCCAATTGGCAACCGCCGGCCTTGCCGTGCGATTCGACGATCCTGTTGCGGTCGCAATCGGTGCCATCTTGGCACTGAGCACGGTTTCGGGGATTGGTGTTTTGACCGGAGCGTGGATTCAGCGACATATCCCGCTTCGAATTATTCAGAGTATTGCCGGAATGATGTTCCTTCTCATCGGTGCCACGACCCTTTTCACGACCGTGTTCTAGGCCGACCACTTCGATTGTCCGAAGCGATATCCGACGCTTCGCACCGTTTGGATGAGGTTGGCGTGTTCCTCGCCCAATTTGGCGCGAAGTCGTCGAATGTGAACGTCGACGGTTCGAGCCCCACCAAAGTACTCATAACCCCAAACACGAGACAGCAAAGTCTCACGCGAGAACACCTTGCCCGGATTTTGTGCCAGGAACTTTAACAACTCGTATTCCATATATGTGAGGTCAAGTGGCTGGCCACCAAACGACGCTTGATACGTTTCGAGATTGAGCACCAGTCCGCCGTACTCAACGAGAGATTCGAGTTTGCCCGAGAATTCGGTCCAGAACAAATGTCGGAGTCGGGCTTCGAGTTCGCGAGGGTGAAATGGCGCGAGACAGAAGTCATCGAAGAGGTCGTCTCGCAGCTCCAGATCGGGAAGTTGTGCTCCACTTACCATCACCAGGACGCGTCGGACCGGCACATCACGCTTGCGCAGCGATCGGCAAAATGCCCATCCGCCTTCCGGATCATCGTCGCACATCACAACGGCTCCGGCCCAACCCTCGTTCGGTTCATTATGACCAGCTTCGGCACCCGAGCCGGCGGCCTTCCACCGATATCCGGCCAGGTCGAGCGTGCGGGCCAAATCAACCGGCGGCGGAGACGGAAATACGACAACCATGTTGTTCACTTGTTCGCTGCTCGCGCTAAGAGAAGTGTGGTTTGTCATAGAGCCCGTAGGTAGCGACCAAGTTCAAATTGGCTGATATGTGTTTTGTAGTCGCGCCATTCGTCACGCTTGTTGCGCAGGAACCATTCAAAGATGTGATCGCCCAGTGCATCGGCGACCAAAGTTGAATTTTCCATCACCCGGAGGGCTTCGGACAGTGATTGAGGCAATTGGGCAATCCCGAGTTTGCCCAGCATGGCATCGTCCATCTCAAACAGATTCGCATCCGCCTCGACGGGTAACTCGTATTCTTCTTCGATGCCGCGCAAACCCGCGGCAAGGATTACGGAAAAGGCGAGGTAAGGATTGCATGCCGGATCCGGCGATCGATATTCAATTCGTGTAGCAGACTCATTCTGGCGTTTTGGGATTGGCACCCGAATGAGCCCGCTTCGATTATTGCGAGCCCACGAAATGTGCACGGGCGCTTCAAAGCCTGGCACGAGCCGCTTGTAACTGTTAACGGTCTGATTGGTCACGGCCGTAATTTCCGCGGCGTGTCTCAACAAACCGGCCATAAAATGTTTCGCGGTCGGCGACAGATGGTATGGGTCGTCGAAGCTGTGAAACGCATTGTCCTCGCCGGTGAACAGCGACAAATGCAGATGCATTCCGGAACCCTGAATCTTCTCTACAGGCTTGGGCATGAATGTCGCGTGCACATTATGAAGGGCGGCAATTTCTTTTACGACAAATCGAAATGTCATGACACTGTCGGCCATTGTCAGTGCATCGGTGTGGCGAAGATCTATTTCGTGTTGGCTGGGTGCGTCTTCGTGAAAACTGTATTCCACTGGAATGCTCATCGTTTCCAGCGTGCGGATCGTTTCCTTGCGCAGTGAACTGGCAATATCCGTGCTCGTCAGGTCAAAGAATCCACCTTCGTCGAGGAGGACCGGTTGCTGTCCAGAAATCGGTGGAGCAAAGTAGAAGTATTCGATGTCGGGCGCAACGTAGAACGAATAGCCCTTTTCACGGGCGCGGTCCAGATTTCGTCTCAACACCTGTCGTGGATCACCGTCAAATGGAGTTCCGTCCAAGCGAGCAATATCGCAAAATACTCGCGCCTCGGCACCCTTCGGATCGACCCATGGCAACACCTCGAAGGTGTTGGCGTCCGGAATCGCCAAGACGTCGCTTTCCTGAACGCGGCTGTAGCCATCGATTGACGAACCGTCGAACGACATTCCGTCGTTTAACGCGTTTTCCATTTCCGCGGGGCTGATGGCGAAACTCTTGAGGTTGCCTAGGACATCGGTAAACCACAGTCGGACAAGTCGAATACCTCGTTCTTCGACTGTGCGAAGCACGTAGTCACGCTGATGCTCATGCATTCCCGACATCCCCTAAGTCTGCCGTTTGAGCGGCACAATTACCTATGCCCAAGTCATTTGCTTGACGTCACTTGCTTGATTTCTTTTTGCCCGTCTTTTTCTTCCCCGACTTCTTTGAACTGCCCGGAACCTTGGTCGCCCCACAGACGGTTTCCAAGATGAGTCGGGTGACGACATATGGGTCGCAGTTTGCATTGGGGCGCCGATCCTCGGCGTACCCCTTTTTGTCGCGGGCCACCTGCCATGGGATCCGAACGGAGGCGCCTCGGTTAGATACGCCAAATGTGAATTTGTTGAATGGCGCGGTTTCGTGTTTACCGGTGAGTCGACTCTCGATATCGTGTCCGTAATTGCTCACGTGTTCCATGATTCGTTTGCTGAGTGCAAGACATGCTTCCTCAATCGGTTTATAACTCGAGCGCATGGCCGCCGTCGAGAAGTTTGTATGTGCTCCAGCCCCGTTCCAGTCACCCTTCTGCGGTTTGGCATCCAAAGAGATCACAACATCGAAGTCTTCGGCGATTCGACTGAGCAGCCAGCGGGCAATGTACATATGGTCGCTGACGGTAAGCGCATCGGACGGACCGATTTGAAATTCCCATTGACCGGGCATCACTTCCGCATTCGTCCCCGAAATGTCTAATCCTGCATCCAGACATGCCTGTGTGTGCTCTTCGATGATTTCTCGACCCATCACTCGACCAGCGCCGACGCCGCAATAGTAGGGGCCTTGCGGTTCAGGTTCGCCAGACAGTTCAGGGAATCCCAACGGCCGACCATTTAGTCGCATCATCGTGTATTCCTGTTCGATGCCGTAGATCATTCCGTGGGCAGCAAATTTTTTAGCCGCAACCGCACACGCCGCCCTGGTGTTCGTTGGGTGGGGTGCGCCCGTTGATGCGATCAGCACTTCGCACAGCACCAAAATATTCTTTCCACCTCGAAGCGGATCGGGACAACTAAAGACCGGATTCAAGATGCAGTCTGACGATTCGCCGGTCGCTTGTTCGGTGGAGGATCCATCGAATCCCCAAATTGGCGGTGTCTTTTGTCCGTTAGGAATTATTTTCGTCTTTGACCGCAAGGTTGGCGTTGGTTGGTGGCCGTCGAGCCAGATGTATTCAGCCTGATAAGCCATGGAATTTCCTTCCGGTTGGGAGGCGGGGCATGGACGATTCATTGATTATTTGACCGCCTCAGTGATACCGCAATTGTTGCCGATGGGCGTTACCCTGCCGTTGCTCAATTGTGAACGGAGCGTGAAGTTATTTTCTCCGTAGCCTGAAGTCGTGGTCGCAACTTCGGTCGTATTGCGAATTGGTCTTGCCCAGATCAATCCAACGGTCGGAGATCTCGCCGGAAATATCGAACTGATGGTCAACGCCTATCGAAATGCCCGATCTCGGGACTGTGACGTGGTCGCGTTTCCCGAACTCTGTGTTAGCGGCTATCCACCCGAGGATCTCGTTCTGAAGGCTGGTTTTGTCGCCGACAACCGAGTCGCCCTGCAAAAATTCGCCGAGCAAACGAGCGACTGTGCCGCGGTGTTGGGATTCGTCGATGTGGATGATCAAGGTCGTCTGTTCAATGCCGCTGCGGTCTGTCAAGGTGGGGTTGTACGGGGCACATATTTCAAACAGTTACTACCCAACTATGGCGTGTTTGACGAAGAGCGCTACTTTTCTTCCGGGCTCGAAGTTTCTGACTCTGCGACATTGTTTCAGGTTGGTGGCGTTGTCATCGGCGTCACAATCTGCGAAGACATCTGGACTGAAGATGGCCCGGTTCGATCCCAGGCCAAGGCTGGAGCCGTTCTCAATATCAATATCAATGCATCTCCGTATCATCGCGGCAAGATTGGCCAGCGACAGGAAATGTTGAGTGAGCGTGCCCTTGACAATCATTGCGCGATCGCATATGTCAACCAGGTCGGTGGCCAAGATGAGCTGGTGTTCGATGGCGGCTCAATGGTATTTGCGGCGGATGGATCCCTAATTTCGCGTTCGCCACAATTTGTCGAAGACCTGCTCGTGACCGATCTTGACCTTCCAAAAAATGAGTCCGAAACTCGCTCTCACATCATCGATATCTCTTCGACATGCAACATGCATTCGACGTCAGTCTCCCCGTCGAATACTCCGCGCTGTTCGGATTACGAGGAACTGTATGGCGCCCTTGTCACTGGCGTACATGACTATGTCACGAAGAATGGTTTCTCCGATGTTGTGATTGGGTTATCGGGCGGAGTGGATTCTGCATTGGTGGCAGCATTGGCAACCGCGGCACTTGGTTCAGAACGCGTTCATGGCGTTTCGATGCCGTCGCGGTATTCGAGTGCAGGTTCACGGACAGATGCCGCGCAGTTGGCCACTAATCTCGGCATCGAGCTGCAGACAATTTCCATTGAACCGGCGTTCCTCGCATTTTTGGAAATGTATGCGCCTAGTTTTGCCGACAGACCGGTCGATCTCACCGAAGAAAACCTGCAGAGCAGAATTCGCGGGACAACTCTGATGGCACTGTCCAACAAATTTGGTTGGATGGTGCTGACGACGGGCAACAAAAGTGAACTGGCTGTCGGATATTTCACCCTGTATGGCGACTCCGTCGGCGGATTTGCAGTGATTAAAGATCTTTTCAAATCGACGGTGTATGAGTTATGCAACCACGTCAACCAGCGGGGAAACAAGGTCATTATTCCGCAGGCGATCATCGCCAAGCCTCCGTCGGCAGAACTTCGTCCGGATCAACGCGACGACCAAAGTTTGCCGCCATATGACGTGCTCGATGCGATTCTGGAGCTCTATGTCGAAGACGATCGAACCGCGACAGAAATCATCGCCCTTGGTCACGAGGCAGAACTTGTGCGTCGGATCACCCGTCTCGTGGATATGAATGAGTACAAGCGACGCCAAGGACCACCTGGAGTTCGCGTGACGCTGAAGGCATTCGGCAAGGATCGCCGCTTGCCCATTACCAACGCATATCGAGGTTAGGAAAAAGTCGAATCGATGTGGCGTACCCCGCCGAGGCGACGAAACCACAAGATCGAAACCGAAGCCGCCACCGCGAACCCGCCACCGATGAGGGCCGGCGCGGAAATTCCGTACTCGACATAGGCCGATGTTGCCACCAGCGACATCGAAGCCCGACCAAGCGTTCCGCCGCCGAGCACCCAACCCATTCCTGTGCCAGGGCTATTTTTTACCAACTGAGTTGAAATCGGCAACATGCTCACCACAGCGAATTCAAAACCCATCAGGTAAATCGCCAGCGCCGCCAGTCCGACCAACAATTGCGTCGACCCGAGTGCCAGCAACACCGCGGCGGGAAGCATAAGG
>CAYGOJ010000005.1:3382-5401 GCA_964351545.1 uncultured Acidimicrobium sp. | reverse complement strand
AGCATAAGGAATGCTCCCAGGGCGATGCTGCGTTCCTTGCCCCAAGCGTCGGTCCTCGAGGCGCTATAGAGCGACGCAAAAAGTTCGACCGCCCCCAGCCCGAAGCCGACCGCCGCGATACCGGCTGGGCCGTAACCGAACTCATCGCCCAGCCACGCCCCGAAAGTGACAAACACACTTTGGCTCGCCGCCATGATGCAATACGAAGTGCCAACAACAATCCAACCTCGTCCGGTGACGCGGCGAAAGTGATCGGCGTCGTGAACGTGGACTATTCGTGGCTCGGATGTCATTCGAGTTGCGATGACTGTCATCATCACAACGGCGCCAACTGCGCCCAAGACGTACCCGCCGCGCCAACTTGTAATGGCGGTGACGATACCCATGGTCGAAACTCCGATGAGCAATCCCAACGCCCAGGCGGTCTCGGTAAAACCAACAACGCGGCTGCGACGTTGGTACGGCACATGATCCGCGATCCATGCTCCGAGTCCTAAGTCGAACAACAATTTCGTCGTGCACATAAAGGTGATGCCGATGGCAAAAATTACAGGGTTCGGCGCCAATGAGGCCATCGTCACACCGAGTGCAGTGCCGCCAAGACCCAGCAGAATTGCGGTGCGATGTCTAAGCCGGTCAACGAACCTTCCGGCAAATGGCGAAGCTAGTCCTGAGAGCTCTGATACGAACATTGCAATCCCAATTTCGGGAAGAGAAATGTTGAAATCCCTGGCGATTACGGCAAGAAATGGTGGAGCAAATCGATAACAGGCGTTGGCAACAACTCGTGCCAGCGTGATATCGGTTATGTTTCGCCGAACTTGGGGAGCAAAAGAGACATCCAGTCGTCTGCCAAACACGAACATTCACTTTACAGCGTGTTACCACCGGGCAGATCGGGGAGCAGTGAGACGATGTCACCCGCACTGATGTGACCGTCGCGATGAACATAGAACCAGCCACCACCGAGATTCGGAAGTCTTGGGTTATGAACACCGAGAACATGACGCATGGTGCGAATGACGCCACTATGACTAATCACCAGAGCATCGCCGTTTTCATAGCGACTGGCGATATCGCTTATGGCGTGAGTAAATCGTTCCACTATGGACTCATCGGACTCGGCCTGTTCCGGTTTTCGGCGCGCCGCTAGATAACCCGGCCATTGAGTCTCAATCTGTTTCCGCGTCAGACCTTCCCATGGTCCGATGTTGGATTCCTGCATCCGTTCGTCGATCTCGATCGGACCTATGCCGAGAGATTCGGAAATTATCTGTGCCGTATGAACTGCCCGGGTCAAGTTACTGGAAACGATCAAGTCGAAGGCCCCAAGATTCTTGACTGCCCTGCGGGCCTGTGCGATTCCTTCCTCGCTGAGATCAATGTTGGCTCGACCCTGCCAACGCTCTTCGATGTTCCACAGCGATTGGCCATGGCGAATGACAAGTAGTCGCGAGGTGATGTCGCCGACATTGCTCACTTTCGAAGGCACGCCAACGCAGGGTAGTGGCAAAGGTACGCTGTAATTGTGGCTCAATTGCGATTGTTCGCCTCGGCGAGGGAGGCTGCCGGCATCGCCCATGACGTTGTTCCGGGGGCAACGGTTGATGAAGTTTTGTCCGCAGCGGTGTCCCGATTCGGCAACGACTTTGCCGCCGTGTTGAAATCATGTCGGGTATGGATGAATGGCGAACAGGTGAGTGGGGCAACACTGGTAACGGACAGCGATGAGGTTGCCGTCTTACCACCGGTATCGGGTGGCGAATCATGACCAGATCCGATCTGTCGGCACTTTCGCTTGTAGAAATTCGACAGCAAAGGAATGAGTTGCAAGCCCAAGAAGATGCGGTTTCGTTCGCTCGTCGAATGGCCCAAGGGCGTCTCGACATTACGAATGATGAACTTCGTCGGCGCACGGACAAATCGCCCAAAACCGCGAGTGTGACGAGCAATCTAGCCGGAATTTTTGGTCAAGAACACGGTGGCGGCTCGGCTCGTCCACCCAGGGAAACCAATGTC
>CAYGOJ010000005.1:0-3372 GCA_964351545.1 uncultured Acidimicrobium sp. | reverse complement strand
CCAATGTCTCGCCAGATCATGTCTTGGTACGCGAGTTGGAGCGTCTGTGCGAAGACATCGGGTTTGGTTCGCTTCGAACCCTTGACGACGAATCAGTTAAGCAAGTCGCCGCTTCATTATTGGAATTCGAAAACAAGCGGTCTGCCGAGCGACGACGATTATTTGACCAAATTGATGAACTAACCGTCGAACTTGTTCGCCGCTACAAGGACGATGGACCCGATGTCGAGTCAATCTTGAACGACTGACAGAACTTGAACATGACGAGTGAGCGACGATTACCCGATGTTGGTAATTTCATTCGCCAACAGCGTGAGGTGGCGCAGAAGTCGATACGCGATTTGGCAAAAATCGCGGGTGTCTCGAATCCCTACCTATCCCAAATTGAGCGCGGGTTGCGCAAGCCATCTGCCGAGATTCTCCAGCAACTTGCCCGTGCCCTGCAGATTTCGGCCGGAACCCTCTATGAGCGGGCAGGAATGCTTGATCCACAGGAGCCCTCAATAACCGGAGTAGCCGATGCCATTGCCAATGACAGGCGACTCAATGCGGAACAAAAACACAGCCTGCTTACCGTGTACCGAAGTTTCACCAGCGATCCGGCAACCGACAAAGCGGAATAACTGACCAATCCGATAGGTTTTATCTCCCATGCAACGTGTTGCAGTGCTCTCGATGCACACCTCGCCCCTTGCCCAGCCGGGTATTGGCGATGGTGGCGGAATGAACGTCTATGTCCGTGAACTCGTCTCGGCCCTGGCGAATAGTGGCGTGCAGTGCACGACCTATACGCGGGCATGGAAGGCGGGTCTTCCCGTCACCGTCGAGGTCGAACCGAATCATCGAGTCGTACATATCCCTTGTGGGTCATTTGATCAACCCAAGGACGATCTTCTGGGAGTGGTGGATGAATTCACCGCGGGGGTAGCCAGTCATATTGCAAGTACCGGTGGAACAGACTTGATTCACGCCAACTACTGGCTGTCCGGACTTGCCGGTCACAAACTCAAACATGAGCTGAACCTGCCCTTGGTCACAACATTTCACACGCTGGCCAGAGTGAAAAGTCTCGGCGGTGACGCCGAATCGCTTATTCGGGAAAAGGCAGAACTTGAAATAATCGGATGTGCGGATGCAATATGTGTGAGCTGTAGCGAAGAGAAGATTCAATTTGAAACGTTGTACGGAAATTCCCCTGGGGCAATCGAAGTCGTGGCTCCGGGAGTAGAACGAGCATTTTTCTCGCCCGGTGATCGTCGCGGTGCTCGTCGCGCATTAGGACTCGGCAATGATCCGATGTTGTTGTTCGTCGGACGAATTCAACCGTTAAAGGGACTCGATATCGCGGTTCGTGCACTGAGTGAACTCAATCGTCCAGATGTTCATCTCACGGTTGTTGGTGGCGCCAGCGGCGAGGAAGGTGAACCCGAACTTCGACGCGTGCAGGCGATTATTGACGAGTGTGGATTGGGCGGAAGAGTTCATTTTTTCGATCCACAGCCGCATCATTTGCTATCTACGTTTTATCGAGCAGCCGATGTCGTGCTAGTTCCGTCCCGCAGCGAAAGCTTTGGACTCGTTGCCCTTGAGGCATCCGCATGTGGCGTGCCGGTCGTGGCGACCTCGGTAGGTGGTCTCCTGTCATTGATTGATCACGGCCGCACCGGATTTCTTGTCCCTCAACGAGATCCAATCGGATTTGCTCGATACACGGCTCAATTGCTTGATGATCCCGTGTTGGCGCTATCGATGGGAACGGCCGCTGCCGAGCGGGCCAAGCAGTATTCGTGGCAGTCGGCGGCACTCCGTGTGCGCAGGGTATACAGCGAGCTCTTGGCTCGCGATCTAGTCGCATGTAGCTGATTCTTGCTTCAATGAGTGAGCTGTTTGACGAATCGGCACTCGCCGATCTAGAGCGGCAAATTGATGGATGGCTCGACCAGATTCGCCAAAGCAATCGCTCGATCGGCGCCATCGATCGTGGCGAGGGTGACGAAGTTCGTTGGTATGTGCGTATGCATGGCGAAGAAAAAGAGTTCACGACTGTCTGGCTCACGCTTGGGCAGCGCTCGCTTCGATATGAAACATATGTGATGCCGGCGCCGCAGGAAAACGCCGAACTACTGTACGAAAATCTGCTGCGAAGAAACGAAAAACTTATTGGCGCACGATTCTCGATTGGCGACGAAGACGCGGTCTTTCTGCGCGGTGAAATATTTCTCTCCAGCCTGACGGAAGTTGAACTCGATCGAATTATCGGCACGCTCTACGCAACCGTCGAGCAGTGTTTTCGCCCGTTGTTAAAGATTGGATTTTCCAGTCAGGTGACCTGAGTGATGCACACATCTATCTCGGCGCCCGAGTTGGCCGTGGTCGGGGAAGACGCAAGGTTGACTCGGGCGCATCTCGGTAGCCTTCTTGATGTGACTATGTCATCGATAACTTTCGTTGGCGGGGGAAACATGGGAGCCGCCCTCGTCGGCGGGCTGCTCAAGAGCGGTTGGGCTCCTGCGCTCATCACAGTCGCGGAGTTGTCGGCCACTCGACGAGCAGAACTGCGCCACATATTCCCAGAAGTCAACGTGGTCGAGGTGGCGGAATCGTGCGAGTCGGCGGTCATTGCGGTAAAGCCACCGGCGGCAGTCGACGCATGTGAGTCCGCCGTTGCTGCGGGAGCGCGCCGAATAGTGTCAATCGTCGCCGGGATCAGCATTGCTACCTTGCAACAGGCGAGCGGAAACTCGGTCGCGGTGATTCGAGCGATGCCCAACACGCCCGCCCTGGTCGGTAAAGGTGCCTGCGCGATGTGCTTTCCACCGAGCTGTTCGGGGAGCGACATTGAGTGGGCCGAGAGTGTGCTTAGGTCAGTTGGCACGGTGGTACGGGTTTCCGAATCTCAGATGGACGCGGTCACGGCAATTTCGGGCTCGGGACCAGCGTATGTTTTCTTGCTTGCTGAGTGCCTTATTTCCGAGGCAATAGATCAGGGTCTTTCGGCGGAAGTTGCAGATGGACTAGTGAGACAATTACTCGTCGGCTCCGCTGCGTTGCTTTCTGCCAGTTCCGAGACCCCTGCCTCACTGCGAGAGCATGTGACGTCACCCAACGGGACTACTTCGGCGGCAATTGAGGCTCTAGAGAAGGCCGGGTTTCGTAAGGCGATTGCGGTCGCTGTGTCTGGCGCGGTTCGCCGCAGCCGTGAGATGGGTGTCTAGCCCTAAAAAATATTTCCCAAAAACAGCATAGATATTTTCCGACCAGCCGAAAATGTGAATAGGGTATGTCAGGGGTCACGATCACCGGGCGGGGTTACCCCCCAGCCGGGAGTCGCGCTTGCAAGAGTGCGCCGTTTGGGCCGATGCCGTCGGGGGG
>CAYGOJ010000004.1:0-38791 GCA_964351545.1 uncultured Acidimicrobium sp. | reverse complement strand
AGCTCATACAGACGCGGGTTACCTCGACTGTGACCTGTCGACTCAATTGCCAAGCGTTGCCCCCCATCTTGCAATCAACTGGAGTGGCGCTGCGTTACCGCCTCCCCACCTGAACAGATCGGCAAGGATAACAGGGCTGTCCCGCCAGTACAAGTAGACGATGTGATGGCTAGTTGGCGTTCGTTCCGGTAATCGGTGGCGTCCGTGGCGCGAGCACGTCGGCCCGACTGTAGTGACCGACCGCATCGAAGTAGCGCTTGGCGTGCTACGACTCGCGAAGGTCGCAGTCCGCGACGACAATCCCCTCCGCGTCATAGAGCGGGCCAGCGACAACTTCGCCGCCGGGCGACACAATGCAGGCGCCCCCGCGACCAAATACGTCGACGCCTTCGGGTAAGTCCAGGGGGAAGTCGCTCGGGAACGCGCTCGCTGGGATGAATTGAGGAACACTCACCACGAATGCGCCCGACTCGATGGCGATGTGGCGCATAGAGGCGATCCACCCGGCGCTGTCATCCGCGGTCGGTGCTAGCCATATCTGTGGGCCACCTTGGTAGACGCTCCAACGAGCCAATGGCATTCTGTTTTCCCAACAAATGAGACCGCCCACCCTTGCGCTGCCGGGAAGCTCGACCACACAGAGATCGTCCCCAGCGCCTACGCCGTGGAACACGCGCTCATGCATCGTGGGCATCAACTTGCGATGCCGGTGCAGCACTCCCTCGCCGCCAATCACCAACATCGTGTTGTACAGCGAACCGGGTCGGTCATCTTCCCGCTCGTTGACGCCGATGGCGAGATGAACGCAGCGGTCCGCACACGCCTTAACCAGTCGATCAACCAGCGGTCCATTGACGTCGATGCTCGATGCCCACATCCGCTCCCACAGTTCGTCGCAGCCTTTAGTCCAGGACGCCGCCTGCGCCGCCCACGCCCCGCTGGGGTACACGGACACAAAGCACTCTGGGAAGACGATTAGGTTCGCCCCACCATCGGCTGCTTCACCGATTAGGTCGATGGTCTTGTCTGTGGTCGCTTCAGCATCGAGGATCACGGGCGTCGCTTGGACAGCCGCAACTCGCACCGTCTCGAATCCAGTCATGCTTCGGAGGGTACCATCCCATCGATTTCGGGCAGCCGACACCGAGTTGGGTCATGTTCTCAAATAATTCGGCCCTAGGTTTGGCCTGCGCCACTTCATGATGACTTCAAAGCGTTTAAGCAAACAAATCTGTACTTAAGTAACGCAGACCAGAGTCCACTCCGATTGTTACAACAGTGGCCGTGCTCGGTAGCCGACTTGCGATATCCAGCGCGGCAACTACATTGGCGCCAGTCGAGGTGCCGGCGAAAATTCCTTCCTCAAGCGCTAACCGTCGTGCCATCTGTTGCGCGTCACTGCTACTCACCGGTCGGATGTCATTGACCAATGTCGGGTCCCAAAGTGGCGGTATAAAACCGATCCCGATGCCTTCAATTCGGTGCGACCCGGTCTTGCCACCTGAGAGCACTGCCGACTCGGCGGGTTCGACCGCAACCACTCGGACTTTTGGATCGTGTTCGCGCAGAGCAATTGTGGCTCCATGAATTGCGTGTGCGGTCCCAACGGCATGCACGAATACGTCAACGCGTTCATTGGACTGACTCCAAATCTCATGACCGAGAGCGGCATAACCGCGAATTGCATCATGGTTATTGAGTTGGTCAGACCACCAGTGGCCCGGTTGGCGACTGATCTCGCCAGAAGTGGCGATCATCCGCTTGATTAAGTCCTCGGTAATTCGACCCTGATCGCTCGGTTCATCCGTGATCTGCGCACCGAAAGCCAACATTGTGCGCCGTTTTTCTACGCTGAATGCATCGGAAAACACCACGTGCAAGCGATATCCGAGTGCCGCACAAACAAATGCCAACGATATTCCGGTCGTGCCGGCGGTGTATTCCACCACCGTGTCGTTTGGCTTCAACTTGCCATCGGCCGCAGCGCCCTTGATGACCTCCACCGCCATTCGATCCTTCATAGATCCAGTTGGATTGGCAGATTCCATTTTAAGTAATACACGGGCGCTCGACGGCCCCA
This sequence comes from uncultured Acidimicrobium sp., assembly GCA_964351545.1. Taxonomy (GTDB): domain Bacteria; phylum Actinomycetota; class Acidimicrobiia; order Acidimicrobiales; family Ilumatobacteraceae; genus UBA3006. The sequence goes on along the minus strand of CAYGOJ010000004.1, from coordinate 36,711 downwards.
CGATTTTTCGTAATTGAACAATTGGTGTATTGCCGACTGCCGCAAGAACTCCTTCAGCAAGACGACCCAAGTCGGTGTCCATGCGACAACTATAGATCGAGGTCATCAGGGGTTCCTAACGTTTCGTACTCCCCAAACGTCTTCACATATTCGTTCGTAGAATATTGGCATGCAATCAATCACCATTATTTTGAACGAACTCCCCTACAAAAATGATAAGGCGTGGAATGCGTTACGACTTGCCGGGTCGCTGCTAGAGCAAGACGTTAAGGTAAACATTTTTCTGTTGGAAGATGGTGTCGACGCCGGCAAAGAAAACCAAGAAACGCATGGAAAGGATTACAATTTGGAAACGTTAACTAAAGAATTGCTTGCCAAAAACGTCCCATTTGTTGCATGCTCAACTTGTATCAAAGCCTGCGGTATCAGCAAAGAAAAGATGATTGATGGAATTGTTCCGGGTTTTATGCGTGATTTGGCCAAATGGGTGAGCGATAGCGACAAAGTCCTAACATTCTGAACATGGCGGATCCAAAGACGATCGTTATTTTGGGCGGCGGAACCGGTGGGTTAGTCGCGGCCATTCAATTGAAGAAGAAGTCCCGCAAACAGACGCGAGTGATCGTAATTGATAAGAATCCCAATCACATTTATTCTCCATCCTTTCTGTGGCTCATGCTGGGAAAGCGTTCGGCGAAACAGATTCAAAGGCCACTTGCCCGACTTGGGCGCAAGGGCATCGAGTTTGTGCATGATGGAATTGTCGAAATCGATGTGGAAGGTGAAAGGGTCGTAACGCAACAGCAAGAGTTTCGCTACGACTATCTGATTATTGCACTTGGCGCCGACCTCTCTCCGGAGAAAATACCCGGCCTCTCCCAGAGTGGGTACAACCTCTATGAGTTGAATGAAGTCGAACGACTTCGAGTCATTCTCGATACGTTTAAAGGCGGAAAGGTCGCTGTCGTAATTGCTTCATTGCCGTTCAAATGTCCAGCCGCCCCTTACGAAGCCGCATTTCTACTAGATGAGTTTCTTCATAAGAAGAAAATTAGAGGTCAAACCGAGATCAATATTTTCACACCGGAGGCTTTGCCTATTCCTGCGACCGGTCCAGAGAACGGCAAGGCAGTCCGAGAAATGATCGAAGCTAGAGATATTCGGTTCAATCCAGAGGTCCAACTTGCTTCGGTCGATTCAAATTTGAGGCAATTAATTTTTGAGAACGATAGGCGCGAGTCATTTGATTTGCTCGTCTACGTACCACCCCATCATGGTCCCAAAGTTGTTCGGGAATCCAAAGTTGGAAACGAGTCTGGATGGATACCTGTTAATGGAAAAACTCTGACGACTAAATATGAAAATGTATTTGCTATCGGCGATGTTGCCGCAATTACCCTCGTTTCGGGAAAGCCATTGCCGCGGGCGGGAGTCTTTGCTCATTTTGAAGCCGAGGTTGTGGTGGACAACATCATTTCGAGCATGCGCGGCATTCTTCCTGACAAAGAATTCGATGGGAACGCTTTTTGTTTTCTGGAAGTGGGATATGGCAAAGCCGGTCTCGCGAGCGGTAATTTCTATGCCGATCCGGTACCCGATGTAAAGATGAAGCTGCCTGGACGACGCTGGCACTGGGGCAAAGTATTGTTTGAGAAATATTGGCTGTGGAAGTGGCTTCGATAGCATAAAACCAATTTCCAAATGACGACCTTGAAAGGTTGATGATCATGCCTAAATATCACTTCTCGTATAGCGGCGGCGGGACAATGCCGGAGTCTGAGACCGCTCAGAAAGAAATTATGGACGCGTGGATGTCCTGGTTCGGATCGCTGGGTGACTCGGTAGCAGATGGAGGTAATCCGTTTGGGCCAGCAAAGTCGGTGAGTAGCAAAGGTGTAAATGACGGCGGGGTCTCAAACCTCGGCGGTTATTCATTGGTGAATGCAAAAGACCTCGCTGCGGCCGCCGAATTGGCAAAGGGTTGCCCAATTATTGCCGCCGGTGGTTACGTCGATGTCTACGAGACCATTGACATGGGTTGAGTCGGTTAGCAATCGACTGGATCTAGAACGCCGGTGTGCACATCGTAAATCGCGCCACCTACGCTTAGCCCGCTTGGCAGATAAACGAACGAGTTAATTCGCTCGATGTCTGAAGCGAGCGCCTCGCGCTGATCCGACACGGTTCGAAACTCGAGGCTGCGCGTATCGACGCCATGTCCCTGTGAGATCATGTCGTGTATTGCGGATTCGTCGTCTTGTGTCATTCGACAGTCGGTATGCGGCATCACAAGCACTCGGTCCACGCCTAATAGATATGTAGCTAGCACAAGGGTGCGCAACACATCGTCGGTGACGCGAGCGCCCGCGTTTCTAAGGATTTTTACATCTCCCGCACTCATCCCGACGATGGCGAGCGGATTGATGCGCGAGTCCATACAGGTAATAATTGCCAGACCACGGCGAGCGGTTCCGGCAAGGCCAGAGTCAACAAAATTACGGGCAAAATTACCGTTGGCGAGCAATACATCGGCAAAGGCGTTACGAGGAAATGCCCCAGGAGATGTTGACGGCATATCGCTACCTCGCTTTCCTAGACAAGTGAATTGACGCTGGCCCAAAATGAATCAAGAAGTAGTCCGGATCGCTCGGCCAAGTTCGAGTCATCGTCTCTCATGGATTGGTAAATGGGTTCCCATAAGTCCGCGGTAAGACCTACCGCCTCAGCCAGCCGAGCCACAATCTCGGGGGTGAACTCAATGTGCGGCTGAATACCCCACGCCGAACCTTGCACGAACACAGTGTCGGCATGTGGCATTGAGGCCAGCAATGTCGCACCTTCGGGCGCAGAAATCGCGTCCTCATGCCATAGGACCCACGGTCCCTTCAGTGACGGAGGTGCTTGGCTCGTCAGCGTCATCGGAGTGTAGGAACAATACTTGTGCTTCATTCGACGCACACTTCCGTCTAATGCCCGGGCCAACACCTGCGAGCCAAAGCAGATTCCAAGGTATGGCCGGTCGCGGCTAATCCACTCGGATACCAGCGAGATTTCAGCTTCGGCCGGCTGTAGGCAGTAGCCGCTGGCAACCGAGTTTGGCGAGCCAAGCACTACCAGTAAATCCGCTTCGCCTAGTACCGGTCGATCCTCGCGATAAATGCGGTGGATTTGAAAGTCATGGCGATCAAGCCAGGGTTCGAGATGGCCCAACTCATGAGCCACACTTCGGTGCGAAAGAACGATGGCAGTTGGCATCCTCATCAGGCTATTGCGACGACGGTCCATCCACCGATTGCCGCTTCACCGGAAAATGCAAGGAGCCACCGGTTTCCCGGTGGCTCCTTGTCTATGTTCGTTTTCGAGGGAAGGGTTACGCCCTTAGACCCCTATTCACCATCGAAATTACTGCATCCTTGACTGGAACCATACCGAATACCACCGCGCCGTTGGCGACGATGACAATCCAATCTTCCCAACTGCCGGTCCCTGGAATCCATCCGCCGATGACATTGATATCGAGCAACCACATCATCAAAATGCTGATGACAAGGCTCCAATTGGCTCCAATAATTGGAATCTTTCCGATTGAAGCGGAAAGCCCAAATGTGCTGAATATCGAATTGACAACGTGTGTCACCGAGCCAAGCAGCACTGCCAAAAGTAATAGTGCACCGAGTACGTACATGAATTTTCTCCTCATTCCTGCAGGAATTTCCTGCTATTTCGAACTTACGCCGTTCCACCACGCAAGTGGTGGATGTCACAAATCCTGAACTAGTGATCCCTGTGAGGCATATGGAATATGGCCCAATTCATCGCACCGCGAGGACCGAACCCTCCACTATGACGATGGCGCTCGGACCTGTATTTAATAAGGCGTCCAGTTCGCTCAACTCTATGTCGACGGCATCAACCGTCAATCTGGCCCCTCCGTCGAGAGCCACGAGTGCCTCGGCTCTATTCAAATGGTCGCCGGCGTTGAAGATTTCGAGGTGCAACGGGGGTGAACCACCTTTTCGCATCAGGTTGATGTCCTTGGTCGGGCCATCAATGATTTCGGCCCGAACGGAAGAACCGCCGTCAAAGGTCACTATCGAGCGTGGTCCACAGACTTGCGAAACTCCATCGATCGTGAGAACCACACCATGGCCAACCGCGACGCAAAATTCACGAGTCACCCCATCAAACACTGAAAATGGCGCGTCGTGGATGATGTCGGCAGTTGAGAGTCGCCATGACCAGCCATCTGGCAATGGCCCATCAGCGGTGACTTCGTATTGCACGCCCATACCGTTTCGCCACGGCTGAGGGATCCGACTAGCGGCACGTTGGACGTTAGGGGCAATAGCGATTTCCCTTTTCCCGATACACCTGGACATCCCCGAGCTGTTTTTCAGTCAATCCAATGATGGATTCCAGATCCACTCCACAAATGACGGTGTTGGTGAGATTTGCATTCGTAAGATCGGCACCGGCCAGGCTGGCGGCAGTGAAATTGACGCTGGTGAGATTGGCGCCAGTGAAGTCGACCCGTGCGAGATCGGCACGAATGAATGAGGCCTGCTTGAGGCCCGCTCGAATGAACTTGGCACCGGCCAGTCTGGCGACGCTGAAGTCGACGAAATCAAGTTTGAGATTGGAAAAGTTAAAACCAACCAAATTGGCGAACTGGCACTGCAAAACCTTGATGCACATCTCCTCAGTAGGAGCAATCGTGGTCTCGGGGATTGGTGCCACCGTTGTCGTCACGGCTGTGGTGGCCGGGCTCAAGGTTGTGGTTGAGACTTCGGTTGAAATCGTTGTCGTCGAAGATTCAATTGTGGATGGAGAGAGGACAGGCGTATTAACCGAACACGCGCTCAGAGTAATGGCGCCAATGCAAACGAGCGCGCCGAACCTTGCCATGCATCAATTCTAGGCGCTAACACATTTCTAAGAAGCGATGTGAAGCGTGCTCATATTCCCGACTCACGCAGAGATCGTCGCACCACGTCAAGGGCACTTATCACCGATAACTGTCGCATCTGATCCCTCGCACCGGGCATTTGGAAAGTCCGCGACCGGGACGTGCCATCTGGTAACGCGAGCCCTACGCACAAGGTCCCGACAGGCACTCCGTCCTGTTCGTTTGGTCCGGCTACGCCAGTTAGGGCCAAACCTACATCGCTGCCAAGTACCTTTTTCGCCCCTTGAGCCATGGCCACTGCCACGGCTTCGGAAACGACGGGACCAGGGGGAACCCCCAAGAGATCTATCTTCACTTCACTTGAATACGACACAACGGCTCCGCGAAACACATCGCTAGCGCCCGGAATGCTCGTGAGTCGACCGGCGACCAACCCACCGGTGACAGACTCGGCCACTCCAATTGTCAATCCACGACCTCGAAGTAGGCCGATAACAACCGACTCCATTGAGTCGTCATCGACACCAAAGACAATGTCGCCAACCACGGACCTCACTCTTGTTTCCCATAAATTCAGAATCGTTTCAACTTCCTCGTGCCTTCCAGCCTTTGCGGTGAGTCGTACTTTGATGCCGTCCCAACCGCTGGCGAGAAACGCAAGTGTCGGATTTCCGAGCAACTCAAGTTCGGCAATGATCTCAAATAGCTGCTCATTGAGACCACTTTCACTATTACCCCATGTACGCAATACTCGACTTCCAATTGCCGCCACCGCTCCGCTGCGCTGAATTAGATCGGGCGCAATTGCCCGCTCAAACATTTCGTACAACTCGAAAGGCACTCCGGGCACTGCATACATCACCTTGTTGCCCACCGGGCAAATGAGTCCGGGCGCGGTGCCCCGTCGCTGAGGAATAACGGAGGCTCCCTTGGGCACCATGGCTTGCCGCATATTGATTTCTGGCATCCGACGATTGCGGCTGGCGAACATTTCGGCAATGGCCGCGCCAACTTCGTCATCGTATTCAAGGGCGACACCCATAACTTCGGCGATTGCTTCCCTGGTGATGTCGTCATGCGTCGGACCGAGACCACCACAGACGATGATTGCGTCGGCTTCGGCGAGCGTGGATCTCAATGTAGCGACCACGCGGCCGATGTTGTCGCCAACTTTCACTTGCAAACACGAATCGATCCCGGCCAGTGCCAACTGTTCACCGAGCCATGCCGAATTGGTGTCGATGATCTGCCCGAGTAACAACTCGGTGCCTACCGCGACGACGTCGCAGCGCATTGTCACCTACCCTTAGATTTAATTGGCAGGGCCCGAATTGCGTACTGGGTCCCGCTCACAACCGTGAGCGCCACTGCCAGCCAAAGCGTGATCGTCCATGTAAAGGTGAAGTCAACGGCCGTAAGCGGAAGTACCGCAAAGCCAACGGCCATCTGTTGGCTAAGTGTTTTCAATTTGGCGGTGCGACTTGCCGGCATGCTCACGCCTTTGGCCCCCGCGAATACCCGGTAAATGCTGACGGCAATTTCTCGCAACGCAATGATCGCCACCGGCCAGACGCTAAAGACACTATGACTCACGAGAATGAACATCGCCCCCAGCACAAGAACTTTGTCGGCAAGCGGGTCGAGAAATGCTCCACTTCGCGTGGTGCCATATTTTCGAGCCAAGTTTCCGTCAACCAAATCGCTGAGACACAGAACAAACCACAATCCGGTAGCGATCCATGACCCACCCTTGTCATTCGGGATCACCGCAAAAAGTAGAGGCGATACGAGTAGCCGACCTACGGTGACCGCGTTTGCCCATGTCCGAATCGCACTTGGATCAGTTGTCACCATCGCCGCCCGCGTCGCCGTCTTCAAATGCTGATGCGCCAACGGCCACCAAGTCTGGACCCAAGGCATCCACTATTTCAACATCGTGGAATGTGCCAACTTCCAACCGCTGGTCAACATGAATGACTCCGTCAATCGATGGTGCTTCGCGATGGCTGCGGGCGATACCTCGTTCATCCACGAGCACTTGCGTGGTCGTGCCAATCAGATCGTCGCGTCGGGTGGCCGTGATCGAGTCCTGCAATTCACGTAACTCGGCGATGCGCTGGTTCATTAGTCCGACAGGAACTGGGTTCGGTAATCCGACCGCATATGTGCCTTCCTCTGGGCTGAAGGTGAAAAAACCACACCAGTCCAGTTGCGCCCGCTCGACGAATTGGATGAGTTGATCGTGATCTTCTTCGGTCTCACCCGGGTATCCAACAATGAAATTACTTCTAAATGCTGTGGTGGGTTCGATTGACCGAATGTCCGCGATGCGCTTGAGAAATCGCTCTCCGTCTCCCCATCTTCGCATCCGACGCAGGTGTGTCTTCGAGACGTGTTGAAGGGAGAGATCGAAGTAGGCAACTCCTGTATCAAGAATGGCCTCGATGAGTTCGTTGGAGAGATCGCTTGGATACAGATACAACAATCTGGTGCGCTTCACCTTTGCCGACACCGCACGCACAAGTGGCACAATCGACCCCGCACCGAGGTCAGCCGGTCGATCCTCTCCGTAACTGGCCAAGTCTTGGGCCACCAGAACTATTTCCTGAGCGCCAAGCTCATCGACTTCGCCGAGTATTGACTCGATGTCGCGGCTTCGTTGCGGTCCGCGGAATGAAGGAATGGCACAAAACCCACAGCTGCGGTCACATCCTTCTGCAATTTTCACATACGCCCACGGTGAACTTGAGGGCGGTCGCGGCAAATTGAGCAGATCGAAACTAGGGACTGCGGCGCTTGTCACCCCGAGTGACTTGCGACCGAACGCTACAGGCACACCAAATCCGGCAACCTGGTCGACTTCGGGCATAGCCGCGACAAGCTCTGAACCATATCGCTCGGCCATACATCCGGTAACCACGAGTCGGGCACCCTCCTTGCGACGAGCGCCAAGTGCAAGCACTGTATCGATGCTCTCTTTGCGCGCATCTTCAATGAATGCACATGTATTCACCACGACAACATCGGCAACCGAAGGGTCATCGGTGGCGCTGAGACCATCTCGTTGCAACATGCCGACGATTTTGTCGGAATCAACGTCGTTTTTCGGACAGCCCAAAGTCTCGATATAGAACCGTTGTTGCACGGTCATTGAGCCTACCGAGGCTCAGTAGTTGAGGCGTAGGCCCTTGTACGGCCAGTTCATTGAGACAAGTTTGCCAGTTCCTGAAAGCGTGATGTAAGCGGTTTGGTAACCGATTCCACCAAAGCAAATGTTGGTCGTCAGTGGGTCGCCGGTGGGAATGTGTTGAAGAGTTTCGCCTTGAGGCGAAATGACGGTGATCCCGCCATTGAGAAGCGTGGCCACACAGACATTGCCCTCGCCATCGACGGCGAGCGAATCCAATAACTGCAAACCGGGCAGTCCACACAGACAACCTGTCGGATCGACCGGCGACGAAGGCACGGTTTGGCCCGGTTCGGTGATGGTGGCGCGCAAAACCCGTCCGGTGAATGTCTCTGCCCAATACAACGTCGATCCGTCCGGAGAGAGCCCGATGCCGTTGGGTGCCTCCGTGGGAAATATCACTTCCCGAATTAGCGAGCCGTCGATTTTGGCGTAATAGATACCGGTGAGATCGGCCGACCGATCGTGCCGAATTCCGTGATCGGTAAACCACATTCCGCCACTTGTATCAAACACAATGTCGTTCGGTCCGCGCAACTTGTGTCCATCGCATTCGGTATACAGGTCTGTGACCGTTCCAGAATCAATATCGACCCTTTGGATTCGGCCGCCAATGTAATTCGCTGGAGTAAATGGCCCAGGCAATGTAAGGCCACCAAAGTTAACTTCGGTAAACGATCCGCCGTTGTTGCACAGATACAGCGCCCCGTCTGGTCCAATTGCAATTCCATTTGGACCACCTTCAACTTCTGCAACGGTCTCTTTACTCCCGTCCGGCATCACTCGGGTAATGCACTTGCCGAACATTTCGACCAGCACGACACTGCCGTCTGGCATTGCGATTGGACCTTCAGGGAAACGCAACCCGGATGCAACCTCTACGAATTCAGCCATCTGGCCCCGACACTAACTGGCGCGTTGCAATTGCTCACGTTCCTCGAGGGTCATCAGAACTTCGCGAGGTTTGGAACCTTCGCTTGGTCCGACCACTCCACGAGACTCGAGCAGATCCATGATCCGACCTGCTCTGGCAAAGCCGACTTTCAACTTGCGCTGCAACATCGACGTCGAACCCTGCTGTGTACGTACTACGAGGTCCATTGCCTGGCGCACCAATTCGTCGTCTCCACCATCGCCGGTGGTGCCGCCGAAAGAGGAGTTATTGCCCTGATGGTCACCTTCGATGCCGCTGACATAAACAATTTCAGGGGCTTGACGACGCCAGTGACCAACGATTTTTCGGACTTCGCTCTCTTCTACCCACGCCGACTGCACGCGCTGCGACACCGAGGTGTTTCCTGGTAACAGCAACATGTCACCCCGGCCAATTAGCTTTTCCGCTCCCGGTTGATCCAAGATGACGCGACTGTCGGTAAGACTGGAGACCGCAAAGGCCATGCGGGCCGGAATATTTGCCTTGATGACTCCGGTTATCACATTGACGCTCGGGCGCTGGGTGGCGACGATGAGGTGAATGCCGACGGCCCGTGCCTTTTGGGCAATTCGCGTAATGCAATCTTCAACATCGCGCGCAGCCACCATCATCAGGTCATTCAGCTCGTCGACCACGATGAGTATGTATGGAAAGCGCTCGTATGTGCGGTCGGAATATTCGTCTGCGACTAGGTCCCCGCGGTCGTATGCGGCGTTATAGCCAATCACATCGCGGAATCCGGCCTCAACGAGCATGTCGTAGCGACGCTCCATCTCCTTGACCGCCCAGCCGAGGGCGTTGGCGGCCTTCTTGGGATTGGTCACCGGCGCCGTGAGCAGGTGTGGCAAGCGCGCAAATTGGGCCATCTCTACTTGTTTCGGATCAATGAGAATGAGTCGGACTTGATCTGGAGTTGAGCGAACAAGGACCGAAGTGATGATGCAATTGAGCACGCTCGATTTGCCGGCACCGGTTGTACCCGCGATTAGCAGGTGTGGGGTGTTAGCAATATTCAAAAACAATGCATGGCCGGAGATGTCCTTGCCAATTGCCACTTCGAGTGGATGCATGACTCCGCGCGCCTCTTGCGAATCCATCAAGTCACCCAGTGACACGAGTTCACGCTGTTCGTTTGGAACTTCTATGCCAATTGCCGATCGCCCGGGAATCGGAGCAAGAATTCGAACATCGGTTGCCGCCATTGTGTAGGCGATATCTCGCGACAGCGAAGTCACATGGGCAACCTTGACGCCGCCGCCAAGCGAAAGTTCGTAGCGTGTGACGGTTGGACCGCGGGTGAAGCCGACCAATGTGGTCTCCACTCCGTGTTCCTTCAATGCTTCGACGAGAACCTCGCCGCGTTGCCTAATTCGGATTTCATCGGCCTGTGCGTGGCGCGTTACCGACAACATATCGAGCGTTGGAAGGGCCCAATTGCTGGCCTGAGCGCCAGGACCGAGAGGCATTTGAATTGCTTCGCCCTTGACAACCTTGGTTGGTGCAAATGTTGGCCCGGAGACCCCATGCGAGTCGCGACGAACTTTCGCCTTGCGTTTTTCTTGCCTCGGCACATTTTCTTCGTCGAGATCAATGTCATAGAAAACAGGTGCTTGGCGATCACTTCCTGCAAAGTTGTTTCCACCATGGTCGAACGAATCCTCGCCAGTCGATAGGTCACCGCTAGTTGCGTCGTTCGACTCGGCGGAAATTCCGTCGACCCATGTGCGAATGAGCTTGATCAGTTCGGGCAACGTTTTACCGGTAATCAGCAACACCCCGCCGACGATCACGGCAAGCAACACGACGGTCGCCCCGATCCCGCTCAACAATCCTCGAAGTGGCTCGCCGGCGAGTGCACCGAGCCAGCCGCCGGCCCTGGCCAGTGCGTCGAGATTGGCATGGATGTCGTTTGCGCCCCAGACAATATGAATGAGCCCGAGAATTGACACCCAGACGATGCTCCAACCAAAGGCGAGCCTGACCCGATGCTGGACTTCGGTGCGCTTGATGAAGGCGACGCCGGCAGTGATGCACACAATTGGCAATACAAATCGCCCGACCCCGAGCAGCCATGACAAGGACGAATTGAGTCCCCTGCCAAGTGGCCCGGCAATGGTCACATAAATTGAAAACGAGAGCAAAATCCCGATGCAAATCAGGGCAATGCCACCGAATTCGTGTCCGCGCCCTACAAGGGCGCTACGCATATGGGAAAGTCGCGGCGGCTGCTGATATGCCGGCTCGTCGGGTTCTACGACGGTGTGGCTTCGCACGATTTTTGGGCGGCGACCTTTCCTGGTGCGCACAGTCGTAGAGCCCCGCCGGGGCTTATTTGCCATGATCCCACCGTACCAATGGGGTCACAGCCAATTGGGGCATGGTCGAACCGGGGAAATTACAGGGAGTGCCTGGGCTACATCTCCATCACGACTGGCACAATCATCGGACGACGCTTTGTCCGTTCGGAGACAAACTTGCCGGCCGCACGGCGAACTTCCTTCTCTAGAGCATCAACATCACGCGTTCCATTTCCAAGTGCTCGTTCGACGGCCGCCGCCACCGCCAAGCACGCTTCGTCGATGAGATCCTCTGCCTCCGGCGCGTACACCCAACCGCGTGTGATCACCTCGGGACCGACCAATACTTTGCCGGCGCCGACATCGACCGTCACCACCACGACCACGACGCCTTCTTCTGCCAAAACTTTTCGATCGCGCAATACTCCCTGTCCCACGTCGCCAACTATTCCGTCGACATACAACATCCCTGCTGGAACGCGATCGGTTCGCTCGATCCCGTCATCGGTGATCTCGATCACGTCACCGTCTTCGCACAGGACGATCCGTTGTTCTGGGACACCCATTACGCGGGCTAGATGGGCGTTGGCCACCATGTGGTGATACTCGCCGTGAATGGGAACAAACCACTCCGGCTCGGTAATGGAGAGATACATCTTGAGATCTTCGGCTTGGGCATGACCTGTGGCATGCACATCGGCAATTCCAGAGTGCACCACTTCGGCGCCCGCTCGTAGCAAGCCGTCGATCACTCGATTTACATTGCTTTCGTTTCCCGGTATTGCGTGGCTAGAGAAAATTACGGTGTCTTGCGGCCCGACTTTGACGAATTTACTTTCACCCCGCGCCAATAGCGAAAGTGCCGCCATTGGCTCGCCTTGCGAGCCGGTTGAAATCACACACACTTTCTCCGGTGGATAATCGTCAATGTCTTCGATATCGATGATGCTCTTATCGGGCAACTTGATCAGTCCGAGATCACGAGCGAGCCGCATGTTGTTATTCATCGAGCGACCCAGGGTGGCCACGACTCGACCTGCGTCCACCGCAGCTTCGGCAATTTGTTGGACACGATGAATGTGGCTGGCAAAACTTGCCGTGATGATTCGCTGTTGTTTGTGTTCTGAAAATAATTGGCGTAGCACAACCCCGACGATGCGCTCCGATGGGGCCGACCCGCGCTCCTCGGCGTTGGTGCTGTCCAACATCAACAGTCGAATTCCGTCGCCCGCTGCCAGGGCGCCAAGGCGGGCCAGATCGGTGCGGCGATCATCCACCGGTGTGAGGTCTATTTTGAAGTCGCCAGAATGGACGATGACGCCTTGCGGCGTGTGCAACGCAATTGCATGCGCCTGGGGTACCGAATGAGTGACCGGAATAAATTCGACATCAAACGGTCCAATTTTACGACGCTCGTTATCGACAATTTTGATAAATTCGGTCTTTCCCAAAAGTCCGGCCTCTTCGATTCGGTGGCGCGCCAGTCCGAGTGTCACGGGCGAACCATAAATTGGGAATGACAACTCGCGTAGCAAAAATTGCAATCCACCAACATGGTCTTCGTGGCCATGTGTGGCCACACACGCCTCGATGCGCTGTGCATTTGCCCGTAGCCACGTGAAATCGGGAAGTACCAAATCGATTCCGTGCATATCGGCATTGGGAAACATCAAACCGCAGTCGATAAGCAAAAGTCGGTCACTTTGCTCCACGACCATGCAATTGCGCCCGATCTCCCCTAATCCACCTAGGAAGACGACGCGTACGGGCGCTGCCATTATTTTTCTGTGTTGCGAGCGTGGCGCAGATTTTCGAGCACTTGCTTGGCGCGCGCTTCTAATCCAGTTGATGGCGAACCCATCGGCAGACGTGCTTCCCCAACATTCAGTCCAAGTACGTTCATCATCACCTTGGTCGGCAGTGGATTCGGATTTTCGTCTCCCGTTTCAAAGGAGAAACTTTCGAGCAATCTCCCATTTACGCGGCGAGCCCCGAGAACATCGCCCTTTGCCCAACATGCGAACATTTCCTGATGGTCGACGGCACTCCAGTGCGTTGCCACTCCGATCACCCCCACTGCTCCAATCGCCATAAATGGCAGAGTGAAACTGTCGTCGCCGCTATACAACTCAAAAGTGGCGGGCACCTGAGACATCAGCATCGCGCTCTCGGCCGGATTGCCGGCGGCATCTTTGAGTGCAACTAGATTCTCAACATCGGTCGCCAACTTGAGAAGTGTTGCCGTGGTGATTTTGCGACCGGTGCGAATTGGAATGTCGTATACGACCGCGGGCAACTTCGTGGCGGCACAGACGGCTCGCATATGGGCTTCGATTCCCGCTTGCGATGGCCTGTTGTAATACGGACCAACAACCAAAACGCCTGCAATTCCTAATTTGGATGCCTGTTTCGTGAGATGGACCGAATGGGCGGTGTCGTTTGAACCTGTGCCGGCGATGACTGGAATAGTTACTGCCTCGGCTGCCGCCGCAAAGAGCGCCAACTTTTCGTCGTCGCTGAGCGTGGAGGCTTCGCCGGTTGTGCCACCGACAACCAAACCATCGTTACCGTTGTCTTGTAACCACTTGGCCAGACGGCGAACGCCGTCCAAGTCGAGTGCACCGTTTGAATCAAACGGTGTGACCATTGCAGTAAGGACCTGGCCGAATCGCGGCATAGGACGATGTTAGTCAGTGAGTTGGAACAGGTGCCTCAGCGCCGAGTTCAAATTTGAGATAGTCGTCGCCGGTATTGTCCCAGTCTTCGAATTGGATTACTCCCATTTCCTCGTAGCGGTGGCGCAACCACTTGTCGTTGCGATCGAGCAAACCCAGTTTCTTGCAGTTCGGCACAATCTTCGAAAACAGCATCTGCTGAAACATGGTGCGAGTCGGATCATTCAAAATGAGTGGAATGACAGTCTTCGGATCGACGCCCATGTATTCCCATACCTCTTGCTGCAGGAATCGATCCCGCATGCGGATGCCTGCTTCATAGGCGAACTCCTGACGGTCCATCATTTCCTTATCGGTCATTCCGTCATACACCTCCTTGAGGCTGAGCACCCCAAATGCGACATGGCGAGCCTCATCACTCATCACATACCGGAGCAACTGCTTGAGTAGAGGTTCGGCAGTCAGTTGATGGAGGAATCCGAAAGCCGCCAGCGCCAAGCCCTCGACCATGATCTGCATTCCGAGATAGGTGAAGTCCCATCGCGAGTCGGCCAAAATGTCATCAAGCAACAGGCCCAAATGAGCATTCACTTGGTAGCCGCCACCCATTTTTTCGTCCAGATAGCGAGCGAAAACTTCGACGTGTCGGGCTTCGTCGACGACTTGGGTGCTGGCGTACAACTTGGCGTCGTACCACGGAACGGTTTCAACAATCTTCGCCGTGCAAATGAGTGCGCCCTGTTCGCCATGAAGAAACTGGGAAAGCAACCACTTGCGACCCTGAATACCGAATTCCAACCATTCCTTGTCGCCCCACAGGGCGAGCTTGGTGTCGGCGTACCAAGCGGGATCGATGCCGGTTCCGATTATGGCCTGATCGGCGGCGATCGTCTTTTCAATGTCGACTTCTGTTTCCCACGGAATATCGGTTGTGCTATTCCATTGACCGGTCTTGGCCTTTTCATACAACTTGCGTAGGGGCGGTCGAGTCAGCGAGTAATCCCACGTGAATATCGAGTCGGCGTTGTTTTTTACGGTGTGCTCAATCTCGTTCGGATCGGTCATCGGAATGCTGAGAATCGCCTCAACATCATTGATCAAGTCGCGACCGATTATTGCCTTATTTTCTTTTTCGGTAATTGACATTTTTGCTCCTGTCTAGTTACTGAATTGTGTTTTTACCCAATTCTCGGATGTTTAGATTTGTTCGCAGAAACTTGGTGACACTTTCTTCATTTGTAAAGTCAAAACGTTCGGATGGCGCCAGAAAATACGAGATAACGAGCCTGGCCAACACCTCAACGAGTTCATCGGCCTCGCTCCGAGGAATGAAATCGGCAATCATCGACACAAGATACGAAGACGCAACGCGAACGATGCGTGGCATCCCGTCAACCGTGAACTGAGTGAGAGTGGTGCCCGGCTCGGTCGCCAGCATTAGGGCCAGATGTCTGTCTCCGCGTAACTCGTTGGTGGCCGCGACAATGATTCGAACGAGTAGTTGTTCAAGTGACTCAGCGCCGTGGGTTTGAGCAAGCAGGGCGACGAAGAATTCGTCGAGCCCGCGCACATGAAGTGCTTCGAGAAGCACTTCCTTGCCGCCCGGGAACAACCGATACAAGGTCGCTCGCGAAACTCCTGCAGCCAGACACACATCGCTGACTGTGAATCGGGACATTCCCCATCGCTCGATGCATATTGTGGTCGCATCCAAAATCCGCGTCTCCATCTCGCTCAATTGAGGATTGGTGGCCGATGTCGTTTGCAACATGATATTGAGACAATAAGACTAAAACTGTCTCAATGTCAAGGAGCGATTCCCCATACTGGTTCTGGGAAAGCATCCATGTACCCTTGCAACCATGAAAACATCACCTAAATACTCGGTTCGTCGTCATTCGATCATCGCCGCCCTTTGTGTCGGCGCAGTTGTACTTGCCGCCTGCGGCGACAGTGACTCGACGAGCAGCTCGGGAACCGGTGGCAACGATTGCACGGCGGGAAAGTTGCTCAATGAAGGATCGCTCGTAATTGGCACCGGCATTCCAGCATTTTCTCCTTGGGTCGAAAATGATGCGCCGGAAAGTGGCGAAGGATTCGAGGCCGCGGTTGCCTATGCGGTCGCCGGCGAACTTGGATTCTCAAGTGAAAACGTGTCTTGGGTTCGCACAAGTTTCGACGAAGCAATTCAACCAGGCGCAAAAAACTTCGACTTCAATCTTCAGCAATACTCGATCACGGATGAGCGCAAGCTAACGGTGAGTTTCAGTGATCCTTATTACACGACTAATCAGGCAATCGTCGGATTTGCCGACTCGGTTGCCACCTCTGCAGCGACACTTGCCGATGTGCAGGGTCTCAAGTTTGGAGTGCAGTCGGGTACGACAAGTTTGGAATTCATCAACACCGTGATCAGGCCGATTACCGAGCCGTATGTCTACGACGACAATGCGGCGGCCAAAGCGGCACTCGAGGCAAACCAAATCGACGCGATTGTCGTGGACTTGCCAACGGCGTTTTACATCAGCGCGGTCGAAATTGAAGGTTCGGTCGTCATTGGTCAGTTTCCTCCAAGCGAAGGTTTCGCCGCCGACCAATTTGGATTGGTGCTTGACCTCGACAACCCATTGGTGGAGTGCGTGAATATTGCGTTGCAGTCACTGAAGGACAGTGGCAAGCTCGCCGAAATTGAACAGACTTGGTTGTCTGAAAATACAAACGCACCAGTCATTAGTCTCGGCTAATCGCTCAACTGGGTAGAAGTACGCAACTCAGCAACGAACGTCAGAAGTTCGAACAACGACAGCGCCGGCACGGAACGGCAATTGCCGCGCTGAGCACTGCCATAGTAATTACGACTCTCGTTGTTTTCATTCCTCGAATGCCGCGTTGGCAACGCGTCAAGCAGTCATTTTTCAACTGGGAACGACTTGTCGACTCGTTCCCTCGACTTATGCATGCGTTCGTTCTCGACATCAAAATATTTGCCTGGACGACTCCGGCGATTCTGATCACGGCATTGCTCATTGCCGTCGCCAGAAACACCCGTAATCCGGCCCTATTCCCGTTGCGACTTTTTGTCATCGGATATACCGATGTCATGCGCGGTGTTCCAGTGATCCTGTGGATTTACCTGATTGGTTTCGGTGTACCCGGAATCGGCCTAGAGCGACCGTGGAACAGCCCGTTGCTGTGGGGTTCGGTGGCACTTGGTCTCACCTATAGCGCCTATGTGGCTGAGGTATTTCGAGCCGGAATTGAAAGCGTGCATGAAAGTCAACGTGCGGCAGCGCGCTCGCTTGGACTTTCGAGCACCCAAACCATGCGATATGTGGTGTTGCCGCAGGCAATTCGGCGGGTGGTTCCGCCGTTGATGAACGATCTGGTGAGTTTGCAAAAAGACGTTGCCCTTGTGAGTTTGATCGGTCCAATCGAGATCCTGCGTCAGGCCGGAATCGACAAGGCAAAGTTCGCCAACTTCACTCCCTACATCGGCGCCGCCATTCTCTTTCTTGTCATCACTATTCCCCTCACCCGAACCACCGATTGGTTGCTTGCCCGCGAGCGCCGGCGAACGACCGCAACGAGGGTCCGATGAACGCAAAGCTAAATGTCACCCATGTCAGTAAGTCCTTCGGCAAGAACCAGGTTCTCGATGACATCTCAATCGATATTGCATCTGGCGACGTCATTTCGTTTATCGGTGCCAGCGGATCGGGAAAGACCACCCTTCTGCGCTGCATCAATTTGCTCGAACCAATTGACTCAGGATCAATCTGCCTAGACGACATCGAAATCACCGCAATTGGACTCGACCCAAACCCCATTCGGCGACGTATCGGCATCGTGTTTCAGAGTTTTAACCTGTTTCCGCACATGACCGTGGAGCGCAACATCACTCTGGCCCTAACAAAGGTTCTCGGAATTGAAAAGAAATCTGCAGCCGATCAGGCTCGTACGCTTTTGGCCCGATTTGGCCTCGGTGATAAGGCCGAGTCGTATCCCGACCAACTCTCTGGTGGCCAACAACAGCGGGTTGCGATTACCCGCGCACTAGCGCTAAATCCAGAGGTACTGCTGCTAGACGAGGTCACATCAGCCCTCGATCCAGAATTAGTCGGCGAAGTCTTGGATGTTGTGCGCGAACTAAAGGGCAGCGGAATCACGCTCCTTTTCGCCACTCACGAGATGGCATTTGCCCGCGAAATCAGCGACCGAGTCTGCTTTCTTGCCGATGGAACGATCGCCGAGCAAGGAACTCCACAGGCAATATTTTCAGATCCGAGGGACGAACGAACGAAGCGATTTTTGCAGCGAGTTATAGGCGCCGGTCGACTTTCTAACTGAACTGTGTAATTGATCTATCTACCTAACCGGGTAACACGTGATCGGAATAGCGGTCACGTAGCGTCTTTTTGGAAAATTTGCCCACGCTCGTCTTTGGAACTTCGTCAATAAACACCACATCGTCGGGAACCTGCCATTTCGCCACCCTCGGCCGGACGAAGTCGAGCACCTCCTCTTTGCTCATTGCGGCCCCCTGCTCTAACACCACGCATGCAAGCGGTCGCTCAGACCACTGGGGATGTGGCACACCGACCACCGCCGCCTCTTTGATCAAGGGATGTGCCATCAGTTCGTTTTCCAACTCGACCGAACTAATCCACTCGCCGCCAGACTTGATGACATCCTTCGTTCGATCGACCAATCGAATTCGACCGACGCTATCCATCGTCGCCACATCGCCCGTGCGAAGCCATCCATCAGAAGTGAAACTTTCTCCGGCGCGTTCGTCGTTGTAATAGGTTGCGGCGATCCAATTTCCGGCGCATTGCAGCTCGCCGCTGGTCTCACCATCCCAAGGCACGGGTGTCGAAGTACCGGGTTCGACGACGCGGCACTCCACCCCAAAGCTGATCTGGCCGACAGTCGTGCGCAAGTTTGCCTGCACCTCGTCTGATAGCAATTGATCGGCCGCCGACATCGTGCACACGGCCGCAATCGGACTGGTTTCTGTCATCCCCCACGCCTGCAAAATCGGCAACCCGGTCACTTCGCGATACGCCTCACTGAGCGCTTTTGGTACGGCCGAACCTCCACATGGAATTGCGCGCAGAGCAGAAGTGTCGCGATCACGAAGTTCGGGCAACACCGTCATCCAGATCGTCGGCACACCTGCCGCAACGGTGACTTTCTCGTCGACAATCAAATTTGCGATTGCCTTTCCAGACAGATCGAGACCCGGCATGACCAAACTTGCCCCGGCGGCAACCGCCGCATGAGCGAGACCCCAAGCGTTGGCGTGAAACATCGGCACGACCGGCAAGATGATGTCGCTTTCTCGGACCCCGAGCGAGTTTGCCGTCATCGCACCCATCGTGTGCAGGAACGTCGATCGATGGCTGTACACGACTCCCTTTGGATTACCGGTTGTCCCACTCGTGTAACACATGCTTGCCGCTAGATTTTCGTCGGCGACATCGAATTCGACACTTGGCGCATTTCCAATTAACTGCTCATAGTCGTGCAACTCCATTCCTGCAATCGACGTGGGAACGTCGCCTTTACCGTCGTTCATGATCACGATGTGTTTGACCGTGGTGAAGGTCGGAAGTAATGGCGCCAACAGCGCGAACAACGAGCGATCGACGAATATCACCTCATCGGCCGCATGGTTGGCGATATACGTGAGTTGCTCAGGGAACAGGCGAATGTTCAACGTATGCAACACGCGTCCCGTGCAAGGAGCGGCAAAATATAATTCCAGGTGCCGTGCCGAGTTCCATGCAAAGGTTGCCACACGACCGTCGGCGGAAATGTTCAGATCGTTTAGCACGCCGCCCAATTGCCTGGTTCGTCGTGCCCACTCGCCGTATGTCGTGCGCTCCTTGCCGGTGGCGGTTGCCGTAATAATTGACTTTTCGCGGTGATACTTCTCGGCTCGCTCAAACAGATGAACCAGCGTGAGCGGCATTTCCTGCATCAAACCTCGCATTATCTACCCCTCCCCAAGAATCAGCCTGCGTAATGCATCAAGATAGCAATAGTCAACTCTCGCCGCGAAGACCGGCAATCAACTACGGTGCTCGGCGTGCGTAAAACAGTCCTGACATTGACTTCTCTGCTGTTCCTCATCGGAACAATAGGCAGCAACATTGGACCGGCGCTTGTCGATGAACGTCCGGCCCTGGTGTTGATACTTAGTTCGAGGAATCGAAATCTGTTTGGATCGGTCCCCTACATCGATTTGCTGCCGTATCTCGTGATCGGATTCATTCGAGTTCTGATAGCAGGTGTCGCCCTGTACCTGGTGGGCCGATGGTACGGAACACGAGCGCTCGGCTGGGTCGAAAGCAACATGGGCGAATTGCCCGCCATATATCGCTGGACTGAACGAATTGTCGACAAAGCCGGTTCGGTTGCCCTCGTGCTGATGCCTGGCAGCAACATCGTTTGTCTCATGCTGGGACATCGCAAAATGCCTCCGCGACGTTTTGTTCCTTTACTGATGGTCGGTATTGCCATCAAACTCGCCGTACTTTGGCGAGGCGGCCAAATTTTCGAAGATCAGATTCGAGGTTTCCTCAATTATGTCGAGAAATACCAGTGGTGGGTGGTGATCGGCCTATTTGCGATTTCAATGATTCATTCAGTACGGCGTGGCAGACCTCGACCCATATAGCCAGCCCCCACTATTGCGCATTCGCTTGCAATATGAAAGGCTCGGAATATGGCCAGCGTAACCCTTCGCGGTAAACCCGTCACAACATCCGGCGAGCTCCCAGCAGTTGGGTCAACGGTCCCTGCATTTACCTTGACGAAGTCAGACTTGTCGGACATGACAAATGCCGATCTCGACGGCACGCGCGCCATCTTGAACATCTATCCCAGTATCGACACCCCAACATGTGCCACGAGCACACGCAAATTTAATGAACTTGCGTCGTCTCTCGAAAATACCACAGTGATTTGCGTATCTGCCGATCTTCCATTTGCTCAACGCCGTTTTTGCGGCGCCGAAGGCCTGAAGAACGTTCAGACCGGCTCAACATTTCGCTCCGACTTTGGCAATTCTTTTGGAGTTACATTGCTCGATGGCGTAATGAAGGGCGTGCTTGCTCGAGCGGTTGTGGTGCTCGATGAGCAAGGAACCGTTATCTACACCGAGTTGGTCGGCGAAATCGCCGACGAACCGAATTATGCGGAAGCAATTAAAGTTCTAAAATAATTAGAGCCCGAGAAAGGGCTCAAGACCGATCGTCAATCCACGATGCTCGGCAATCTTCTTACACGCCAGTAAGACCCCGGGCATAAAACTTGCTCGATCTGTTGTGTCGTGACGAATGGTCAACGTTTGTCCCTGCGTCCCAAGAATCACTTCTTGATTGGCTACTGCTCCACGCATCCGTACGGCGTGAATCGGAATTCCCGCCGCACCCTTGGCGCCGCGCGCCCCAGTGATCGCTTCGCTCGTAGTCGGATCTTCGGCCCACGTTGTGCTCGCTGACGCCATTCGCTGGGCCGTGGCAATTGCCGTCCCGGAAGGTGAGTCTGCCTTCCCATCGTGGTGGATTTCGATGATCTCTGCTGAATCAAAAAATGGCGCGGCAATTTCGGCAAATCGCATCATCAGCACCGCCCCGATAGCAAAGTTCGGGGCGATGAGACAGTTACTGGCACTAAATGACTGACGAAAGGCAGCAAGATCACTTTCGCTAAAACCAGAAGTTCCCACGACGGCGTGAATGTTGTGCATCGCCAGCCATGGAAGAGTGACTCGCGCTGCTGCGACCAATGTGAAGTCAATCGCGACCTCGACATGGGCATCGGCCAACGCGCGAAGTTCGGCCGCGATCGTGATCCCGTGTACGACTGCGCCAGGATTGGCGGGATCAATCGCCGCAACTAGTTCAAGTTGTGGGTCGCCCGCCACCGCATCGCACACCGTTGTTCCCATGCGCCCTGCGGCGCCAATTACTCCGACACGCACCACAGGTCTGAGCGTAGACGAAGTTTGCAGCGGCTATATCCCGTTGCGCTGTTCGTTGTTGAACTCGTCTTCGAAACTCACCGACACAACGTCGCTTGGAGCGGCCGTCCCCCGGTTTGGTTCGCGACGTGCGCCACCGTCGCGGCTGGTTCCGCGACTGTCATTGCGTCGATTGTCCCCGCGACCACCACGACTGTCGCCGCGACCCGAACGATCATTTCCTCGTGGTCGAGGTCCACGATCATTTGTCCGTTCACGCGGGGCCCGATCGCCCGAGGATTCACCGCCTGCATCGCCGCCGCCGATTGGTTGGCCGTCTGGACCTAGAAGGCTGAGGCTCACCTTGCCCCGATCGTCAATGTCGTCGACTCGAACCTGCACCTCGTCGCCAAGATTCAACACCTCTTCGACTCGAGCAATTCGCTTACCGCCGCCAAGTTTTGAGATGTGAACGAGCCCATCTCGACCCGGAAGAATGTTGACGAACGCTCCGAACTGAGCGATATTGACTACTCGACCCGTATATGTAGCACCGAGTTCGGCCGTCGGTGGATCCACGATTGCGAGAATGCGCGATCGGGCTTCTTCCACTTTTGTGCTGTCTGGAGAACCAATGGTGATGATTCCTGTTGCTCCGTCGTCGCTGACATTAATGTCGGCGCCCGTCTCTTGCTGGATCGTGTTGATGACCTTGCCCTTTGGACCAATCACTTCGCCGACTTTGTCCAGCGGAATAGTAAAGGTAACGATCTTTGGTGCACTCTCGGCAACCGTTGAGCGTGGTGCAGCAATTGCACTTTGCATCACTTCCAAGATCTTCAATCGAGCTACCTTGGCCTGTTGTAGCGCACTGGCCAAAACTTCGCTCGGAATACCGTCGATCTTGGTGTCAAGTTGTAACGCGGTTACTGCATCCGCCGTACCCGCAACCTTGAAGTCCATGTCGCCAAATGCATCTTCCGCACCGAGAATGTCGGTGAGGGCGATGTACTTGCCCTGGTCGAGGATGAGACCCATCGCAATTCCGGCTACCGGCGCAATAATCGGCACGCCGGCATCCATCAGCGAAAGGCTCGATGCGCAAACAGAAGCCATTGACGTGCTGCCGTTTGAAGACAGTACTTCGCTTACTAGGCGCATCGCATATGCAAAATCTTCCTGGCTTGGGACGACGGGAAATAGCGCTCGCTCGGCGAGTGCTCCGTGGCCGATCTCTCGTCGCTTGGGAGTGCCCACGCGTCCGGTTTCACCGTTGGCCCACGGCGCCATGTTGTAGTCATGCATGTAGCGCTTTGTGGTTTGCGGCGTGATCGAGTCGATCATCTGATTCATTCTCGGCATTGCCAGTGTCAGCACGCTGAGAACTTGCGTTTCTCCGCGCTGGAACAGACCCGTGCCATGAGCAGTTGAGAACAGCCCTACTTCGGCCGAGACCGGACGCAAGTCGCTTGGAGCACGACCGTCGATGCGAATGTTTTCCTCGACGACGCGCTTACGCACGAGTTTCTTGGTCAGTGAACGAACAGCCTCTTTGATCTGCTTTTCCTGACCTGCGAATGTGCCTGGCGCGTTAGATGTGCCGGCAAGTTCGTCGATTGTCGCCTTTGTCACTTCGTCAATTGCAGTGTTTCGCTCAGATTTGAGCGAAATGGATACTGCCGGTGCGAGTTTGCTCGTCGCCGACTTTTCGACCGCGGCCCAAACATCTTCGGAATAGTCAAGAACCGGCGTGTACTTGAGCGGCACAATGGAACCGCTCGTGGCGATCACGCTGGCGACTAGTTTGCGCTGCAGTTTGATTGAATCTTTAATGAATTGCTTGGACGCATCCAACCCAGAGGCAATGACCTCTTCGCTGACCTTGGGTGAACCGTTGGCATAGAAACTGAAACTCTTTTCGGTGCCACCTGCTTCAACCATCATGATGGCAACGTCGCCATTGTCGAGTTCGCGACCGGCAACGACTATTTCGAATGTCGCTGCATCGCCCTCTTCGAATGTTGGGTGACCAATCCACGTTCCGTCTTGGCTATATGCAAGTCGCACCGCGCCGATCGGACCGTCAAATGGAATACCGCTTATCATGAACGCAGCCGACGCGGCATTGATTGCTAGCACGTCATGTGGGTTCGTTTGATCGGCACCGATGACCGTAATGACCACCTGTGTCTCATTGCGGAATCCGTCCGGAAATGCCGGGCGCAACGGTCGATCAATAAGTCGGCAGGTAAGTATCGCCTGTTGGCTCGGGCGTCCTTCGCGACGGAAAAACGAGCCGGGAATTTTGCCGGCAGCATATGCCCGCTCTTCGACATCCACGGTAAGGGGGAAGAAGTCGATACCGTCTCGAACCCCGTTGGCCGCATTGGCCGTGGCGAGAACCGTGGTTTTACCAATTGTGGCAACCACTGCCCCTTGCGATTGCAGGGCCAATTTTCCGGTCTCGAGTGTGAGTGTTTTATCGGTGCCGCTAATTGGCGCCGAGATTGAAATGGCATCAGCCATGTCTATTTCCTTTCGTCTCTGCCGCGTTTACAAACGGAAAGGCAGAGTTTGAGGAGCAACTAGTCGATTCCCAGTCGGCAACCTCGCATTAACCGGCGCGCTGGCCGGGCTGCGAAATCAGCGACTGACAACCGACAACATTGTTGCTCGTTGTTATGTATTCGTACTGTATTTGTTCGTTTCGTGCGTCTTAGCGTCGCAAACCGAGAGTCTCGAGAAGTTTTCTATACTTCTCAATGTCTCGATCCTTGACGTAATCAAGCATGCGACGGCGACGCCCAACCATCATCAAGAGCCCTCTTCGACTGTGATGATCTTTCTCATGAGTCTTGAGGTGCTCTGTGAGGCTGTTGATACGTTCAGTCAATAGTGCAATTTGCACTTCTGGTGAGCCGGTATCGGTCTCGTGCAGGCGATGCTTGGACATGACGTCCTGTTTTGACGCAATCGTCACGATTATGCCTTTCGTTGTCTCGCAGGATTGCGGGACTCGTAGGTCGCCCTGAGCCGGATGGCCAGTGGCATCACATCAGAGCCGAAGCCCCAGTGGACCCCTTCAATCTACCGTGACTCCCGGCAATCCCACCTCAATGTCACCGCTATATAAGTAGTGTCAAATGCTGTGTTCACCGGAATCGCCGAAGAGTGTGGGCGGGTTGTGTCTCGCCTCGGCAACAAGCTACAAATTGCGGCAACAGTTGTGTTGGAAGGAGTGGAAATTGGCGACTCCATCGCCGTGAACGGCTGCTGCCTCACCGTGGTGGCCACTGGAGCCAATGACGGAAACGCCTGGTGGGAATCGGATGTGAGCGACGAAACTTTTGCTCGCACCAACTTGGGAGACCTAAACACAGGCGACATCGTCAACTTGGAGCGCCCGATGGCCCTTGGCGAGCGGCTAGGTGGTCACATCGTGCTTGGCCATGTTGACGGAGTCGGTCGCGTGGTGTCGCCCGCACCCGATCTGACTGTGAGAATCCCTCGCGAGTTGATGCATCTCGTTGTCGAGAAAGGATCCGTCACGGTTGACGGCATCAGCCTGACCGTATTTGATCTCACGGCCGACACATTTAATGTGGCGATCATTCCCCACACTCAAAACATCACAACTCTTGGAATCCGTCGCCCCGGCGACGCGGTGAACATTGAAGTAGACGTGCTGGCCAAACATGTACAACAACTCGTTGCGCCATATCAGGTTCGACATCGCAAACGTTGGTGGAAACGCTAATGGTAGACGATCTAAATAATTTGCGGCAAAAAATTGACCAGATTGATGCCGCTGTGTTGGCCCTACTTGCGGAGCGACTCGAAGTGTGTCGCCAGGTTGCCCAAAAGAAAGTCGAACGAGCCGCTTCGGTGATTCAGCCAGCTCGAGTTCGCGAGGTGCTTACGACTCGACGCCAATGGGCAATCAACGACAATGTCGATCCCGATTTTGCCGAGCAACTCTTCCGCATCATTCTCGCCGAAACACATCGGATCGAAGTTTCGGGCGGGCGCGAACGACCTGCGCCGTCGAAGAAGGCTGACTCGCTGCGTTCGGCACTCGATATTGTGTCCTGCCGAATCGATCATGTCGTCGTCGCCGTCGCGGATCTGGGTGGCGCCAAAAAATTTCTGACCAATTTGGGTTTTCAGGTTCAACCCACCGATGACAAGGCAATTGTCACGGCGGAGGCAGGAGGAGTAACAGTTGTGTTAGTGGGACCAAGCGACGACCCGGCCGTCCTTTCTCATCTCGCCGAGCATGGCTCGGGGGTCCAACACATCGCCATCGAAGTGCTCAATGCCGGCTTCATTCAGCAAGCGCTCTCGGATGCCCAGGTGCCGCTGCTTACCGATGTGATCGTCGATGCCGACGGCCACGAACAGGTCTTCACTGTTCTTGATCCAGCCACCGGTGTACAACTCGGTTTCATTAGCCGCACCGGTCATCGCGTTCCGATCAGTGGACAAAATGTTCGCGCACTGTTTCGAGCGCTCGGCGCCGACTAACCCTGTTACACCCATTTCCTAGGTTGCCATCACGCGCCTTCCCCGGTTCGGATTGTTTTTTGGTCCGATCATTTATCAACAAGGGGTCGGTATGCAGGTCACGACAGACATTCCGGAGATCATCACTCGGCTTGACTCGTCGGATATGTCCGAATTCAACGAAAATGACATTCGCGACGCGCTTGGTGACATTGCCTCAATTCAAACTTGGGTTGATCAGCGCAAGATTGAACTCACGCGAAGGCTGCAACAGCTTGCTTCGCAATCGCCGAGCATTCATCCACAACATGTCTTAGCGACGGCCGGAAATACCTCCCGATACGACGCATATCGGGACATGCAGCGGGCATCCACTCTCGATCAATTTCCCAATCTGGCCAAGGTGTTCGCGGCGGGCCAAATTTCAACTGCGCACCTCGATGTAATGACTCGAACTTTGCGCCAACTAGATCCGCTGGAATCCTTCCAACTTTCGAAGCGCGGTGAATGGTTAAACACCATTGCCACTCACACCACCCCCGACAACTTTGCTCGGGCGGTCAAGCATGAAGTCGCCCGCATTCACAACGATGGGGGCGCCGCCAAACTCGAGCGCCAGCGTCGTGATGCGTTGTTGCGCCATTGGGTCGATCGCGACTCGGGAATGATTCATCTGCACGGCAGACTCGATCCGGAGTCTGGATTGCGAGTTATTGGACGAATTGAACAATCCGTAGAGCAGCTATTTCATGGCGCAGTGCCGGATACCTGTCCGTCGGATAACCGCAAACAGGGACACCTCGGCGCGCTTGCCTTGGTCGCACTTGTGGATGGATCCGCGCCGGTCAATGGCGAGTCACTTTCCTCACCAAATTCTCGCGCCGAAGTATCTGTGGTCATCGACTATCAGACCTTGGTGAATGGTCTTCACGAGCATTCGGTGTTGCACACCGGCTTCGAAACCGAACTCCCACTCGAGACGGTACGGCGGATGGCCTGTGAGGCCGAGATCATTCCGGTTGTACTTGGCAAGAAAGGTGTCGTCCTCGACATCGGTCGAAGTTCGCGACTGGCAACCCGACACCAGCGACTTGCCCTGGGCACTATGTATACCCATTGCGCGATTCCAGATTGTCATGTCTCGATCAATCGATGCCAACCTCATCACATTCACTATTGGCGCAATGGAGGTCGCTCTGACTTGAAAAATCTGGTCCCACTGTGTGCCACTCACCATCGCAATGTGCATGAAGATCGATGGTCGTTGGTGCTAGATCCCGCCACACGCCACCTCACCGTTGGCTACCCGGACGGAGAGTCGCGTGCGACTTTGCCACATCGGGCCAGGTCAAATCTGGTCGAGTCTGATCGTTGACTCCGAACAGTGAAGTGAGCGGCAAATGACGCTACGGTACATAGTGCACGACATTCACAACAGGACCACCCTTCCTGTCAGTTCTTCATGGTGGTCTCAGTTGGTCGAGCGCTGGCAAGCAGGTCTACGTAGAAGCCCAGGGAGGGTCACGTTGTCGTTACGCCAGAACCTACTTACTTCGCCTCTTGAACAGTTGATGGCCGATGCCCGAGCGGTTCGAGACCTTGCTCATGGCAATCGAGTCACCTATTCGCCAAAGGTGTTTATTCCGCTCACCATGTTGTGTCGCGACAAATGCGGCTATTGCACATTTGCCCAACCGCCTGCGCGATTGGACCAACCGTATCTTTCACCGGAACAGGTCTTGGCCATTGCAACACAGGGCACGAAGGTGGGTTGTCACGAGGCTCTCTTCACTCTCGGCGAAAGGCCGGAGTTGCGCTATGAAGTTGCCCGAACATGGCTTGGCGAACACGGCTACGACAGCACGGTGCACTATGTACATGAGATGACACAACTTGTCCTCAAAGAAACGGGGCTCCTCCCCCATGCCAATGCCGGCGCGCTGTACCGCCACGAGCTGGCTATGTTGAGGCCCGTCTCTCCATCTCAAGGGATGATGATCGAGTCGTTGCGTGATGACCTGGACTGTCACCGTGGTGCACCGGACAAGGAACCACAACGTCGTCTCGACACGCTCCGTTTCGCCGGTGAATTGCATATTCCGTTCACTACGGGGATCTTGGTTGGCATCGGTGAAACTCGCCAAGACCGCATCGAAGCTCTCGGAGCAATCGCCGCATCGCACGTCGAGTTTGGTCATGTACAGGAAGTCATTGTGCAGAACTTCTTGCCAAAGCCGTTAACGATCATGCAGCGTGCCGCACCTTGCCCGCAGGACGAATATCTGTGGTCAATTGCCGCAGCCCGGCTGATTCTGCCTCCTCAGATTCACCTCCAGGCTCCACCAAACTTGAGCGATGACTTCGGAATATTGCTGGATGCCGGGATCGATGACTGGGGTGGCGTGTCGCCGGTGACGGCAGATCATGTCAACCCAGAGAGACCGTGGCCAGCGCTTGACAGTCTCCTCCTAGCCACCGAAAACCGCGGCAAGGTGCTCGCGCCTCGACTTACCATCTATCCAGAGTTTGTACACGCACCCGACACTTGGCTCGATCCATCGCTGCATTTTGCCGTGATGGATCGGTCGGATGCCGAAGGGCTGGCTCGTGATGACCCGGGTCAGATGTGGCCAGAAAAGGTCACCGCTGCCGATGTCGTGCACGACGGCGCAGAGGTAGTGCTCGTTGGACATCGCTCGACGCAGTGGTATTCGGGTGCGACTCAATCTCCGCCGGTGTTGATTAGCCAAGATTCGCGAGCAAGTTCGGATGGTCGCGTTGGCGAAATTATTCGCGGTCATCAACGCGGCGAGGAAATCGGTGCGGAGGAAATCGTTGCACTATTTCGGGCCAGAGGACCGGAAGTCGTAGCCGTCGCCCGCTATGCCGACTTGCTTCGCCAACAGGTAAACGGCGACACGGTGACCTGGGTCCACAACCGCAATATCAATTACACCAACGTCTGTACATTCAAGTGCAAATTCTGTGGTTTTTCCAAGGGTCCACTTAGTCTCAATTTGCGTGGCACTCCGTATTTATTGACGCTGGATGACATTGCCGACCGGGCCAAGGAAGCATGGGATCGTGGCGCAACCGAGGTCACCCTGCAAGGTGGCATTCATCCAAACTTTGACGGCGACTACTACATCCATGTTGCTCAGGCAGTGAAAGATGCCGTCCCGGGCATGCACATTCACGGCTTTACGGCTCTCGAAGTAACCGAGGGTGCGCGCCGACTCAGCGAGCCGCTCGAGTCTTATCTCATTCGATTGCAAGAAGCAGGACTCGCCTCGCTTCCCGGAACCGCCGCCGAAATTCTTGACGACGATGTACGAGCAATCTTGTGTCCAGACAAAATTAATAGCGAAGAGTGGCTGGAGTGTCACCGCGTGGCCCATGGCATTGGTTTACGTTCCAATATCACCATCATGTTCGGATCGGTCGAGCATCCAGAGTCGTGGGCGAAGCACATCGTTCGCACGCGCGCGCTACAAAAGGAAACGGGTGGATTCACCGAATTTGTCGGACTGCCCTTTGTACATATGGCATCACCGATCTATCTTCAACGCAAAGCGCGACGAGGGCCAACATTTCGCGAAACGCTGTTGATGCATGCCATCGCCCGAATTGCCTATCACGGCGTGATCGACAATATTCAGGTGTCGTGGACCAAGATTGGCCAACAAGGTGCTGCGCAGTTGCTTCAGGCAGGTTGCAACGACCTCGGTGGCACGCTCATGAATGAAAACATTTCGCGCTCGGCAGGTGCCAGCCACGGTCAGGAAATGACCGAAGAGTCATTCGGTAAAATCGTGGCACCACTCGGTCGCACGCTACGTCAGCGCACCACGCTCTACGCCGATGCAAGGGAAAAGGAGTCGCTAATACATCACTGAACGAGCTTGCGCAATGTCGATTCCAAGCTGCATTTTGAGTGCTTCTAAGTTCTCGAATTTTCGTTCGCTGCGCAAAAGATGTTCAAACGACACCCGCAATTTCTGGTCATATAGGTCACCTTCAAAGTCGAGCAGGTGCGCCTCAAGAATCGAATGAGTTGCGTGCTCAACAAAGGTTGGCCGACGACCAAGATTAATTGCACACTCGTAACGTGAGCCGTCCGCGAGGGTGCAGTGCCCGGCGTATACGCCATCAAGGGGCAAGATCATTTCGTTTGGCACCTCGATGTTGGCAGTGGGAAAGCCAATCTTGCTTCCCCGCTTGTCGCCGCTAACGACTACACCGCGAGTTTCAAAGTGTCGGCCAAGCATTTGAGATGCAAGTTCAACCTTTCCCTCACCGAGGGCACGGCGGATCGCCGTGGAACTTACGGGCTCGTTGCCGCCGTCCATTCTCGCGATCAGTTGAATCGGCGAAACTTCGAAATCATGTTTTCGGCCCAGGTCTCTTAGCAAAGCCACATTGCCAAGGCGCCGAAAACCAAAATGAAAGTCTTCACCGACAACGACAAGTCTCGCGCCGAGACCGTCCACGAGAACTCGCCGAACAAAACTGGCTGGGTCCTCGTGGGCCTGTTCCTCGGTGAATTCAACAATGAATGTTGTGTCAACCCCGGTGGCGGCCAATAGTTCGAGTTTCTGTTCGATGTCGGTGAGTAATTTGGGCGCCGACTGTGGACGGACCACGACCGCCGGGTGTTTGTCAAATGTGACAACTACACTGCCGCAGCCAAGTTCCCTCGCATTGTCCCGAACCTGACGAATCACGGCCTGATGACCAAGATGGACGCCGTCGTAAGCGCCGATGGTGACCACGGTGCGAGCGCGATTGCCCGATTCAAATTGCGAATTGGGAAGTTCGCGCAGTATTCGCATTCGTGTCACGCTATCGCTTCGGCCAAAACCACTACCGGCTTTGCTTGGCCGTCACCGAATGGTTCGTACACGGCGAGAAGAGCGCCCTCACTATTCACAATTGCCCACGGTGGTTGTCCGACCCAGCGATCAAGTACTCGACCGTTGCGAATCATCGCCGATGATTCACTATCGACGGTCACCTGAGTCAAATCTCGAACCGCTGTCAGGGCTGGCAGTAATTGGACCTCGTCCGGTGGATGCGCCTGCGATTCATCGAATCCTCCGACTGCGACGCGGCGTAAATTCCGGAGATGAGCACCGCCGCCAAGCAATCCACCAAGGTCGGCAGCAAGTGTGCGCACATACGTACCGGCAGAACAGCGAACCCTAAAACCAAGGATCCCCGTCTCGGCGACCTCCAAGACCTCAAATTCGTACACCGTTACTTGACGCGCCTGACGCTCAACTTCAATTCCCTGACGAGCAAGTTCATGCAGGCGCTTGCCCCCAATCTTGAGTGCCGACACCATCGGCGGAACTTGCATGATTTCACCAGTGAGTTGTTGAGCGGCATCGCGCGCCTGTTGCAGGGTTATCACACCCATGTCATGCGTGGCGGTAACAGTGCCGGATGAATCGAGCGTGTTCGTTTCGGTGCCAAGCACAATTTCACCCGTGTAGGTTTTGTCAAGACCACCCAGAAACTGCAGGAGTCGTGTCGCATACCCGATTCCAACGAGCAGGACTCCTGTCGCATCTGGGTCCAATGTTCCGGCATGCCCGATTCGGCGCTCGCCAAGTCGCTTTCGCAATTGATTTACAACGTCGTGACTGGTAACTCCTGCGGGTTTGTCAATGATCGCAAATCCATGGATTGTGGGTGGTCGGCGTTTTGCCACGCGATTTATTCGGGTTTATCGTCGTGATTGCGTGTCCGCATCGGGTCATTGCGCAAGACTTCGTCAATTCGTTCGGCGGCTCTAATCGCATCATCGGGCCGAAATTCAAGAATCGGAGTGCGTCGAGCATGAACTTGAGTGGCAATCGCCGATTGCAAGCGCTTTCGGTGCTCACCTAACACCCTGAGAATTTGCTCGTCGCCTTCGACCCCCTCCATGGAATCGAAGTAAACGATTCCACGATTCATTTCGGCGTCTACGTCTACAGAGGTAACTGTCACTAGGGTCAGTCGCTCATCGTCAATACGCACAAGTTCATCCGCGATTACCTCGCGCACTGTTTCACTGACACGGGCTGCACGGGGGTAACTATGTTTGCGAGTATTGCTTGATTTTCCTGTGGAGCGACGTTGCTGTCGTGGCATTTTGCTAATCCTGTCTCTGTCGTATCAATCAAAGTCCTATCAATCAACCGAAGTACGGCCGGGTGAGTCATCTACGATAGTTATGTTATGTCTGATTCACGATCAAAGATTCCTCGCTTTCGCTACACGGCGACGATGGCAAACACCATTGAGGTTCAGTGGCAGGATTACTGGGAGAGTCACGGCACTTTTGAAGCACCTAATACCGCTGGCCCCCTGGCAGACCCCGCCAAGGTAGCCGCACGAAAGAAACTCTTCGTACTCGACATGTTCCCGTATCCGTCGGGTGCCGGGCTACATGTCGGTCATCCACTTGGTTATATCGCCACCGATGTGTTTGCGCGTTACAAGCGGATGACCGGATACAACGTTTTACATGCTTTTGGCTACGACAGTTTTGGCTTACCTGCTGAACAACACGCAATCGCCACCGGTATTCACCCGCGCGTAAACACCGAGTCAAATTGCAACATCATGCGGCGCCAATTGCGACGACTTGGTCTTGGGCACGATGCACGCCGAAGCGTGAGCACCACAGATGAAGAATATTACCGTTGGACGCAATGGATTTTTCTGCAAATATTTAACTCGTGGTACGACGAAACGAAGCAACGCGCCCGACCCATCAGTGAACTCGTAGCCGAGTTTGAAGCCGGCGCTCGCGACACGAACCGAGGTGCATGGTCGTCGCTCAGCAAAGTAGAGCGACAAGAACTACTCGGCACATATCGACTCGCCTATCTCGCCGAGGCGCCCGTCAACTGGTGCCCAGGTCTTGGCACGACTTTGGCTAACGAAGAAGTCACCACTGACGGTCGCAGCGATATTGGCAACTATCCAGTGTTCAAGCGCACGATGCGCCAGTGGACATTACGGATTACGAAATATGCCGACAGGTTATTGCACGATCTCGACCGCCTGGAGTGGCCTGAGCCGATCATCATCATGCAACGCAACTGGATCGGCCGCAGCGAAGGCGCACGGGTACGGTTCGCTTCTCCAGCTGGACCGATCGAGGTGTTCACCACTCGCCCCGACACATTGTTTGGTGCAACATTCATGGTGTTGTCGCCCGAACATCCACTTGCTGCTGCACTCACCAGCATGCAACAGCAGCAAGCGGTTGACGAATACTGCGCCAACGCTGCGTCACTCAAAGATATTGATCGACAGGATGATTCTCGACCCAAAACGGGCGTATTCAGCGGTTCTCATGCAACAAATCCGGTCACCGGTTCGCAGATTCCAATTTGGATTGCTGACTACGTACTAATGGGATATGGAACTGGAGCAATCATGGCGGTGCCGTCGGGTGATCAGCGCGACTTCGACTTCGCGCGAAAATACGAATTGCCAATTATCGCCACACAATTGCCGAACGCCGAATGGTTCGAGAACCAAGGAATTGCGGAATCTGGCGATTGTGATACCTGGCCCGGCGCCTATGTCGGTGAGGGCATCTATATCAATTCAAACAATGAATCGCTCCAACTGAATGGTGACCGCACGATGGCAGAAGCTATTTTGATGACCAACTCGTGGCTGGAAGCACACGATTATGGTCAAGCCGCCGTTACTTACAAGTTGCGAGACTGGTTGTTTTCCCGACAAAGGTATTGGGGTGAGCCCTTCCCAATTGTGTATGACTCCGACAACCAACCGATTGCCTTGGCGGCCAGCGAATTGCCGGTGACGTTGCCCGAACTTGCCGATTTCAAACCTCAGGCACTTGATCCGAACGATAATGTTTCCGATCCGATCCCACCGCTTGCGCGCGCAACCGAGTGGGTGAACGTAAAACTCGACCTCGGCGAAGGCAGTCGAACATACCGCCGCGAAGTAAATGTCATGCCACAGTGGGCAGGATCATGTTGGTACGAGTTGCGCTATCTCGACCCCACGAACACTGAACAATTCGTCGACCCACAAGTTGAGCGTTATTGGATGGGACCCAAGTCCCTGGGTCACACGGGCGGAGTCGATCTCTATGTAGGCGGTGTCGAACATGCCGTGCTGCACCTGCTTTACAGTCGCTTTTGGCACAAGGTTCTCTTTGACCTCGGTCATGTCAGCAGCGAGGAACCATTCCATCGACTGTTTAATCAGGGCTATGTGATGGCCCACGCATTCCGTGACGCACGTGGCCAAACCGTCCCGGCGATTGACGTCATTCAAGTTGGCGAGGGATACGAATACAACGGCGAACCCGTCACCCGCGAATACGGGAGAATGGGCAAGAGTCTGAAGAATGGAATTGCTCCGGACGAGATGTACGACGAGTTCGGCGCCGACACATTTCGGTTGTATGAGATGTCGACCGGACCACTAGAGGCAAGTAGACCATGGAATACCCGCGACGTTGTCGGGATGCAGCGGTTCCTACAGCGAGTCTGGAGGAACCTAGTCGACGAAGATTCGAACCAACTTCATGTCAGCGATGTAGAGACACCATTGGAACTACGTCGCCAATTGCACCGCACGATTGAGGGCGTGAGCACAGACATGGATCACTTACGTTTCAACACCGCCATCGCCAAACTCATTGAATTGAATAATGCGCTTACCCAGCATGTCAATGCCCATAGCTCAACTCCCCGAGAGGTCGCCACTGGCCTCGTGCAAATGTTGTCTCCACTGTGCCCGCACATGGCCGAGGAACTTTGGTCGCGCCTAGGTTACGACGAATCGATTACCTTTCAGCCGTTCCCTGAAATTGATCGTTCCATGCTCGTGCGCGACACCATTGAAATTCCGGTTCAAGTGAATGGCAAGGTTCGCGCGCGTTTAACTGCTTCCGCCGATGTCACCGACGACGAATTGCGCAGTCTGGCACTTGCCGAGCCGAAGATTCTGCAGGCTTTGGCCGGTTCAAAACCGAAAAATATTGTGATTGTGCCGAAGCGACTGGTCAACGTAGTTTTATGAAAAGCGTGTTATGACAAACGCGACGCAGCTCGCCTGATTTGTGCAATATCCGGTGCGCCGCGCATCGACAGAATCAACCGATTGACACCGCTCGTTTCTAGCTCTTGACGAATTGGTGACTTTGTCTCAAGCAGTTCGTCGTCAAACCACTCCCAGACCGAGACAATAAATGATGTACGTCCCAAATTTTTGGCAGACGAGATCGCAGACGCCAAAATCTCGGCCCGCTTAGGATGACTGGCACCAATGTTCACACCGTCGGTTCGTACTCCTGCAATGCGCGCAAGTTCATGACTATTGACTCCGAGAATTATTGAAGGCCTCGGCGCCGGTAATGGAAAAGTAGCGAGTTCACTTCGTCGCGTTGGCGACCACAGCTCATCGAGTGTTTCAAGAGTGGTGACGAGGCGTTCGTGACGTGCCTTCATTGAAGACGGGATCTTCATTCCCAGCGCCAATTGCTCGGCAGCAAACGAACTAGTAGGTGACGCGCCCGCTCCAAGTCCGAGAATAAATCGGCCATGTGAAATCTGTTGCACGGTGGCGGCAGCATTTGCCAAGACACCGGGCTGTCGATTTCCGACATTTGCCACCAAGGATCCAAGTCCAATAGTTGATGTCGATGCCGCCAATGCGCCAAGAGTGGTGAAACACTCTGGCATCGATGGTGCATTCATCACGCTGCCTGACAAGTGATCGACGATCCACGCCGTCGAGAAACCCGCACTCTCGGCAGCACGAACCGCATCATGCAACTGATTCCAAGTCGCCGCGCCCTGATTGAATTCGATGTCAATGATCATGCGATTTTCCTGCTCACCGCAACCGACTGTTCGATAAGGTCCGCCAGTACCTCCCGGTCATCCATGAATTCGGCCGGAACTTGCCAATAAGACATTGAGACAGTCTTGCCGTTGCTCTTTGTATAGGTGAACGGGCGACTCATTCGAGACTCGTAGTCTGGGCGATTAGTGTCGTCGACCTTGAAATAGAGGTCGGAGTCCACCACAATTCCGAAAATTGTCCCGTTCTTGTATAGGGCCAAACCGCCGAACATGGAACGGCTCGTAATCCCGGACACATGACCAAGTAGATCCTTGACGATGTATTCGTGGAAGGACGGATCTTTCGTCATTCGTGGAGCTGAGGGGAATTGAACCCCTGACCTTCTCCATGC
>CAYGOJ010000003.1:0-40614 GCA_964351545.1 uncultured Acidimicrobium sp. | reverse complement strand
GTCTGAGACGTTATTAGGAACTTCTCATAGACAAGAACCGGTAAGAGATTTGGTTGGCTCGATTCGAGACGGCTTGAGTGAATTGTTTGGTCTTCCGGCGGGTTGGGAAATCGTTCTTGGCAACGGCGGAGCAACGATGTTTTGGGATGTCGCGACGTTTGGTCTGATCAAACAAAAGAGTCAGCATCTGGTATTCGGTGAGTTCTCTGCGAAATTTGCAGCCGCGTCGACATCGGCCCCACACCTACTAGATCCGCAGGTAATTGAAAGCGAGGTCGGCGATCACCCACAAGCGATAGCGAGTCCGGACATCGATTCATACTGCCTCACCCATAATGAAACATCAACCGGTGTCGCCATGGACATACGCAGGCCAGTTGGCGCGGGCGAGGCACTAGTTGTTGTAGACGCGACTTCCGCCGCTGGTGGTCTGGCGTGGAATCCAAGCGAAGTGGATGTGTATTACTTCTCGCCGCAGAAATGTTTTGCGTCGGAAGGTGGTGTGTGGGTGGCGGCCTGTTCACCACGGGCGATTGCAAGAATCGAGGAAGTGCGTCACTCGGGTCGGTGGAGTCCAGCGTCTCTTAACTTCGGGATCGCCCTAGATAACAGTCGTTCCAATCAGACACTCAATACGCCGTCGATCACAACCCTGTTGCTAATACATGAACAGATCAATTGGATGTTGAGAAAAGGAGGAATGCGATGGTGCCTGGATCGAACCAAGTCATCTTCGGATATTTTGTACAATTGGGCAGAAGCTCAGGAATTTAGCCAACCATTTGTGATCGAACCATCGAAGCGTTCTCGCGTCGTCGGAACGATTGACCTGATTGGGGTGGAATCTGCTCACGTGAATCAAGTTTTGCGGCGACACGGGATAGTCGATACCGAGTCGTATCGTAAACTTGGCAGAAATCAGTTGCGAATCGCTATGTTTCCGTCAATCGAACCGCACGATGTGGAACAGCTCACACAATGTATTGACTACATAGTCGAGAGGATTCGGTAGTGACCAAGCGAATTCTCGTAACCGAAGAGATTGCCCCAACCGGGCTTAATCGCCTGCGACAGGCTGGATTTAATGTCGACATTCAATTAGGAATTTCTGGCCAATCTTTTCATAACGCGCTTGCAGGTGCCAGCGCCCTCATCGTACGCTCGGCCACCCAAGTCGATGCCGCCGCACTTGATGTCGGCCGTGATCTGGTAGTAGTTGCACGAGCCGGTGTCGGTTTAGACAACATAGATGTCGAGGCCGCCACCTCTCGAGGAGTGATGGTGGTTAACGCACCGGAATCCAATGTACTTTCGGCTGCCGAACACACGATTGGCTTAATGCTGGCAATGGCTCGCAATATTCCTCAGGCTCACTCCGCTTTGAAGTTAGGAAGATGGGAGAGATCCAAGTGGGAAGGCATCGAACTCGCCGGAAAGACGCTGGGGATTATTGGTTTAGGTCGAATTGGAAAACTAGTTGCCTGTCGGGCGATTGCCTTCGACATGAAATTGATCGGGTACGACCCCTACATTTCCGAGGAACGGGCACGGCAGTTAAATGTCGAGTTGATGCCGCTGGAAAAATTGGTGACTCTCGCCGACTTTTTGACTGTACATCTTCCAAAGAATAAAGAAACGACTGGGCTGATCAACGGAGAAATCCTTCGCCTGGCCAAGCCAACTTTGCGAGTAATCAATGTTGCGAGAGGCGGCATCATTGATGAGACCGCCTTATTCACCGCGCTTAGGGATGGCCAAATTGCTGGGGCAGCACTTGATGTGTTTTCCGCAGAGCCAATGACATCATCGCCATTGTTTGGCCTCGACAATCTCATCGTGACACCGCATCTTGGCGCCAGCACTCGCGAGGCACAGGATAGGGCAGGAGACTCGGTGGCGGACATGGTGCAACTGGCGTTGAGTGGTGAATTTGTCCCGTTTGCGGTAAATGTCGCGGCGAGCGCGACAAATACAATGCAGAAACCATTCGTGCCTCTGGCGGAACGCCTTGGTCGAGTTTTCGCGTCACTGATAGCCGAGGTCCCATCCGACTTTGAGGTAGTAACCAGCGGTGAGATTGGTGCGTACGACTCTCGAATTATTACTTTGAGTGCATTGAAGGGTTTGTTGTCGGTGCTGTCAGAGGAAAAGGTGAGCTTTGTCAATGCGTCGTCAATCGCTAAACACCTAGGTATCACGGTTCGAGAAGTGGCAACCCCCACGACGACACATCATGACTACGTCAACTTGATCTCTCTGCGCGCCGGTGCGCGCAATGTATCGGCCACGCTTTCGGGGCGACGCCGCGAGGCCCGAATTGTCACGGTCGACGACCACCAAACGGATATACCGCCCTCGGAACACATATTGGTTGTCAAGAACGACGATCGTCCAGGCGCAATTGGACGAGTTGCAACTGCACTTGGCAACGCCAACATCAATATTTCCAACATGGATGTCGGCAAGACTGAGCAACCGGGTAGCGCCCTGATGCTGATTGCCACATCGAGTTCGGTACCCGACGATCTTGTGGCCGAACTTCGCACGATGCCGGGCATTGTCAGTGTCGCCACAATTCGAGGATGAGATAAATAATCATGTCGGGGTTGTCGCTGAGACTTAGCGGTGCCACTCTTAATAAGTGCTCCAAGTCCAAGGTTTATCGGTTGAGGTCGGTGGTCGACTCGTTGTAGAAAACGCGTCGTTTACCGTCATGCCTCGAGATAAGGCCGGACTGGTTGGTCGAAACGGCGCCGGCAAGACGAGTTTGTTCAAGGTGCTTGGTGGAGCGATTGAGCCTCATGCCGGCAAGGTGCTGCGCAAGGGAGGCTTTGGCTATCTACCCCAGGATCCAAAAATTCCAGGCGTTCGCGAAACGCGTACGGCAATCGCCCATGTACTTAGCGGGCGCAACATAGACGACGACCTAGTTCGGATCGAGAAATTACGCCTGACGATGGAAGAAGCTCCAACGGATGGAAACATTGCCAAGTTCAGTCGGGCCGAAGATGATTTTACTATAAAAGGCGGATATGCCGCCGAGAGCGAGGCCCGTTCGATTTCGGCCGGATTGGGGTTGAACGCGGATCGCATGGATTTGGTGATCAGCGTGTTGTCGGGCGGCGAGCGTCGCCGAGTGGAGCTTGCCCGAATCTTGTTTGCGGGAAGCGACACTTTGTTACTGGACGAGCCCACAAACCATCTGGACATTGACGCCAAGATGTGGCTTCTCAATTTTTTGCGCGATTATCGGGGCGCGCTGCTCGTCATCAGTCATGACCTTGAATTGCTTGATGAAGCAATCACCCGTGTCTTGCATCTAGATAGGCCACAGGAAGAATCTGTCGGCGAAATTATCGAGTACAGGGGCACATACACCCAGTACCTCACTTCGCGGGCATCCGATGAGGCTCGGCTGCTGAAAAAGTCTGCCCTGCAGACAAAGGAGATCGCGCGATTGCAACATGTGGTGGATCGATTCGGGGCAAAAGCAAGCAAGGCCGCGATGGCTCACAGCATAGAAAAACGAATCGCCAGAATTGAAGACGTCCGTGTTGTGGCGACCGAGGGAGATCGCAAACTCAAGGTTCGGTTTCCCGATCCCCCGCCGGCCGGCATTACCGTTCTCACCGCATCGGGCCTGCGCAAAACGTATGGAGGTCCGGACATTTTCCATGATGTGAGTTTTGATTTGGGTCGCGGCGAAAGATTACTCGTGCTCGGATTGAACGGTGCTGGAAAGACATCGTTGCTACGGATTCTGGCAGGCGAAGTGCGTCCCGACAATGGAGACTTCGAGTTTGGGCACCAAGTGAGTACCGGTTACTACGCACAGGAACACGACA
This sequence comes from uncultured Acidimicrobium sp., assembly GCA_964351545.1. Taxonomy (GTDB): domain Bacteria; phylum Actinomycetota; class Acidimicrobiia; order Acidimicrobiales; family Ilumatobacteraceae; genus UBA3006. The sequence goes on along the minus strand of CAYGOJ010000003.1, from coordinate 36,769 downwards.
ATTTGGATCCGGAAGCATCGCTCATTGATCACATGCGACGCTCGGCCCCCGTCGGGTTGGGGCTCACCGAAACCCAACTGCGTGGAATGCTGGGAATGTTCGGACTCTCGGGAAGCAAGGTGTTTCAAGAATCGGCGACTCTCTCGGGAGGAGAGAAGACAAAGCTTGCTTTGGCGATGCTGATGATCGGACGCAACAATTTGCTACTGCTCGATGAACCTACAAATAATCTTGATCCCCCCTCGCGCCAGGCTGTTGCCGATGCATTAGCAAGTTGGAAGGGGGCGATCGTGCTTGTCAGTCACGACACCGAATTCGTCGAGCAACTTGCACCTACCAAGGTGTTGCTCATGCCCGACGGACAGGTCGATTATTTCAGTGCCGAGTGGTTAGAGATCGTCAACCTGGCCTAAGTTTCGCGAGTTATCTCTCTACTTACGACTTGCACAGCGTTTCATCGGCGGGAACCGTGCGATTGATCAGATAGGCATCGATGGCATCGACGACGCATGCGTTCGCACCATAGCCAGTGTGCTGCTGGGCATCGACGATGAGTAAGACCCCTTGTTCGAGAGCCTTGGCCATTTTTCGGGTTGCTTCAAGAGGAGTGGCCGGGTCACCGGTGGTGCCAACGACAACGATTGGTCCCGCTCCAATTCCAGTTATCTTGACCTTTGGAAACTGCTTGATCGGCCAGTTTGTGCAGACATAACCGTACGCAAAGTTTGCACCAAGTCGCGGCGCTGCGTCGGTGAATCTTGCGACGCTGGCGTCAACTTCCTCGATGGATGAGGCACCCGGGTCATCCAAACATGAAATCGCCACGAACGCTTCGAGTTCGTTTCCGTATGTACCGTCAGGCTTTCGCTGAAAATAGTTGTCGTACAGCGAGAGCAATCCCGAGCCGTCGCCGTCTTGGGCCAAGGCGAGGGCATCTTCAAGCTGTGGCCAAAACGAGTCGCTATACATCGCCTGGGCTATCGCGGTGAACATGACCCCTTGTGTAACCGGGGTTCGACCGGCTCTGACAAAAAGAGGTGACTCGTCAATCGATATCAATAGTTTGTCGAGCGCGGCTTCTGGATTGCCATCGTTATAGAACTCGCATGTTGGAGTGTTCCCACAATCGGCAAGAAATGCGCTGAGTTGTTGTTCGAAGCCCTTTGCCTGCGAAATCCCCTCTTCGAGTGCCGTTGAGTTGGGGTCGACCGCACCATCGAGCACGGCGGCTCGGACGGTGTTGGGGAACAATGTGGCCCAAGTTGCGCCCAATTCAGAACCGTAGGAAAAGCCAAAATAGGAAATTTTGTCTTCGCCAAGGGCTTCCCGAATTGAATTCATGTCTGTTGCGCTGGCGCGAGTGGATATATACGGGAGTATTGAGCCGGAACCATCCTCACACTTTTTATCGAAGGCAGCGCCGGCGTCAATGAGTGCCTGCTTTTCTTCGGGAGTATCCGGAGGAGAGTCGAGACCAAAGTACTCGTCGTATTGATCCACGCAGTCGACGGCCGGACTCGAGTCTCCAGTTCCTCGCGGATCCCAGGCGACAATATCGAAATATTGGAGAAGCGTTGAACTGAAATAAAACTGCGCATCTTCGGCGAGTGAGCTCCCGCCAAAACCAGGCCCGCCGGGATTTACAAGGAGCGAACCGACACGCAATGTCGTATCGGCTGCGGCACGCCGTTTGACAAACAAGACGAACGAACCCTGATCGGGATTGTCGTAATCAAACGGGACTTCGATAAAACCGCAGGTTATGTTGGACGGCGCTGCGGCACTGTCGCATGTTTTCCATTCAATTGGTTGAGGAACATAGTCGGCTGGAACAATGTCGGGGACGGCAAGAGTTGTCGACGGACCTGAGTTATCTGTTGACGATCCACATGCACCAAGAAGAACACCGCTACAGATGAGTACGGCGCAACGCTTCCGAAGTTTTGACCAGCGTTGCAAATGTCGCACCGATTTAGCATACGAGATGGCATGGTCGGACACATCTGGCTTTAGCCTGACGACATGAGAATGAATCCTCATATGCTCATGCCGAATGATAAGTCAGCCATAGAGGGAATGGTCGTTAACAAGTCTTCGCTTCGTCGTGTCGGTCGATTTGCTAGACCCTATTCGTCGGCAATTTCGGGCTTTCTGGGCTCGATTGTGGTATCCGCGCTGGTGGCGCTCGTGCCTCCCCTGATGTTTCGGTCGATTGTTGATCGAGCAATTCCGGCCGGCGACAAAAAACTAATCATCGTGCTTACCAGCATTCTCGTGGTGGCGGCCCTGGTCGATGCACTTTTGCAAGTTGTTCAGCGTTGGTATTCGGCCAGGATCGGGGAAGGTCTGATATTTGATTTGCGGGCGGCCTTGTTCGACAAGGTCCAGAGCATGCCGATTGCATTCTTTACTCGCACCCAAACCGGAGCCCTCATCAGTCGCCTGAACAATGATGTCATTGGTGCTCAGACAGCGGTCACCGGAACACTGGGCAGTGTCGTATCGAGTGTGATCGTTCTGGCCACGACACTGATCGCAATGTTGGCCCTCGAATGGCGACTTACCGTACTTTCCTTGGTGGTATTGCCAGTGTTCATCATTCCCGCCAAGCGAGTGGGGGTTCGTCTGCAGGCAATCGCTCGGGAACAGATGGGACTGAACGCCGAAATGAATACTCAAATGACCGAACGATTGAATGTCTCCGGAGCCATGTTGGTGAAGCTGTTCGGTCGTCACGACACCGAAGTACGTAGCTTTAGCGCTCGTGCGGCTCGTGTTCGAGACATTGGCATTACCTCGGCAATGTACGGCCGAGTGTTTTTTGTCGCGCTTGGCTTGGTCGGGGCGTTAGGAGCGGTGGCAATCTACGGCATAGGCGCATTCATGGTTGTTTCAGGGAACATCACAATTGGCACCTTGGTGGCGATGGCCGCCTATGTACAGCGCGTCTATCAGCCGCTCACCGGCCTTACCAACGCACGACTAGATGTGATGACAGCGTTGGTCAGTTTTGAGCGCGTCTTTGAAGTCTTGGATGCGCCGGTTGCCATTGTCGATCGGCCGGGCGCCATCGATTTGGTGAGTCCTCGCGGCGACGTGGCATTCGACCATGTCTCATTTCGTTTTCCACCGGGGTCCTCGGTGTCGATAGCGTCGCTCGAACTTGCAGGTGTGATGCAAGGAACAGATCCGGATGTCGATGCGCTCAGTGATGTTTCATTCACCGTGGCGGCCGGCGAGACTGTTGCCTTAGTCGGTGCAAGCGGCGCCGGAAAGACAACTGTGGCGATGTTGATTGCCAGACTTTACGACGTCACCGCGGGCGCAGTCCGACTCGATGGTCACGATGTTCGAGATCTCACCGCCGAGTCGCTGCATACGGTTATTGGTGTGGTCTCGCAGGACCCGCACATGTTTCACGAGACAATTCGTTCCAATTTGCAGTACTCCAAAGCGAATGCTTCAGACGACGAGATGGTGTTGGCTTGTCGAGCCGCCCATATCCATGACATCATTGCATCACTACCGGACGGCTACGACACAGTGGTCGGTGAGCGTGGCTACCGGCTCTCCGGTGGTGAAAAGCAACGGCTAGCGATTGCCCGTCTGTTGCTGAAAAATCCCGCGGTGATGATTCTCGACGAGGCCACCAGCCATCTCGACAACGAGGGGGAAGTACTAGTCCAGCAAGCGCTTGTTGCCGCAATGCGTAATCGCACCGCGATTGTCATCGCACACCGGTTGTCTACGATTCGGGAGGCTGACCGGATCATTGTGCTGCACGGTGGTTCGGTGGCGGAACAAGGAACACATGACGAACTTATGAATCTCGACAGGTTGTATGCATCGCAGGTGCGAGCAGGGGGAATCTTCACCCCGGTTGGTCCGTAGTGCGGCAAAGTTCACTTAACTTTGACTCCGATCCTCAGCCAGTGAATGAGCCGACTCTGTCGGTGAGTCAATTCATCGATGTCGTCAACGGAGTGCTTCGTCAATCCTTCGGTGGTGGACTGTGGATTCAGGGTGAGATTGAGGGTTTCAATGGGCGTGGAAAGCACATCTACTTCAATCTGGTCGAACGCAGTGCCGACAGCAAAGCGGCGTTGAGCATCTCGATTTGGCAAGGCAACATGTCGCGACTTCGACCAGTTTTGGCACAGCATCGCCTCGAACTCGCTGACGGGATCAAGGTGCGAATCTTTGGCACACCCGATATCTATCCGCAGCGAGGAAGTTTCGGCTTCAAAGTCAGCAATATCGATCCCAGGTTTACTCTCGGGGATCTCGCCGGTCAACGCGACGAAGTTATTCGACTGCTCAAGGAACAAGGTTTGTATGAAGCCAATCGGAGTCTGGCCCTGCCTCTCGTCCCCCTACGCGTGGGACTAATCACGAGTATTGGAAGTGCCGCCCATGCCGATGTGTTGCACGAGTTCGAGAATTCTGGGTTCGGATTTCAGATACTGGTTTATGATGTTCGCGTCCAAGGTGAGGAAGCCGTGCCAACTGTGATTGGCGCGTTGCACGAATTGGCCCGACGCGATGATCTCGATGTGATCATGATTGTTCGCGGTGGCGGATCGCGCACCGATTTGCTGGCCTTTGATACACATGAAATTGCCGCGGCAATCGCCCACTGTCGACTTCCGGTGTTTACAGGGATTGGTCACGAAATTGATATCAGTGTGGCCGACGAAGTAGCCAGCCGATCGTTCAAAACTCCGACCGCTTGCGCGGCGGCAATCGGTGCAATGGTGCATGAATTCATGGAGGCGATGGAAGAGAATTGGCGCGATATTGCCGTTTCCTCCACCACCCAACTCCATAGTGCAGAACGCAGATTAAATGAACGAGCCGGCCAAGTGAAAAATCGAATTGTGGATGCACTGCAACGGGCTTCCACTGCACTGAGTATTGCCAATGACCGAATTCGGCGTCGACCAATTGATGTGCTGGTGTCCGCCTCCCGATTCATCGACGCGGCTGCCGACCGATTGCGAGTATTGGATCCGGTGAACACGATGGCTCGTGGTTGGAGCGTCACTCGAACTGCGGGAGGTCTAACCGTGCGGAGCAGTGCCCAACTTTCGGAAGGTGACGTGCTTGTAACATCATTTGCCGATGGATCAGCAACCAGCACCGTCAATAGCCTCAGTGTTGTCTTGAGCGATCCACCTCATGGCAAGGTTCAGCAAAGCGCGAAGAAAGCGGGAAAGTGATGACCACTGAAAAGCAAATTGGCTATGCCGAGGCATTGGCCGAATTAGAAGAAATTTTAGGCGAACTTGAGGGTGACGAAGTCGATGTCGACACATTGGCCCAGCATGTGCAGCGTGCGTCAACATTGATCGAGATGTGTCGCGAGCGCATTGGCAGTGCACGCTTACGAATCGAAGAAGTCGTCGCTCAGATTGACGCTGACTAAGCCAACATGGTGGCTGTCGCACCTGTTTTCGTCGGGCAAGTCGCAGGTCGGGTCGATGATCGACTGCGGGTTATTTTAGGGGCCGAAACCAATCGATGGACTGAGTTTGAACCGGATTTAGCGCAACCGTTCCACGAGTTGAGTCGATTGGTCCTTCTAGGTGGCAAGCATCTTCGATCTGCTTTTTGCTTTGTGGGATTTGTTGGTGCCGGTGGCGATCCGGGCGACGGTCGGGTTATCGATGCCGGCGCAGCAATTGAATTGATGCATGCATTTGCCCTATTTCATGACGATGTGATGGACGGCTCCGCCACGCGCAGAGGCGCTCCAACTACACACACAAGAAGTACTCAACAACACGAATCAAATCATTGGGCCGGTGAGTCACGTCGTTTCGGTGAAGGTGTTGCCATTTTGGTGGGCGATCTGGCCTTTGTGTACGCCGACCAGCTGCTAGCTGGCGCTCCCCCACAAGTGTGGGACATCTGGAATGAACTTCGTATTGAACTCAATATTGGCCAATATCTCGACCTCATTGGTACAGCCCAGCGCGAACGCCGGCGGGACAAGGCTGAGCGAATAAGTCGATATAAGAGCGGTAAGTACACCATCGAACGTCCTCTTCACATGGGTGCGCTACTGGCCAATCCAGAGCAGAGAACCGAAATACTTGCGTCGTTGTCGGATTATGGGCTCCCGTTAGGTGATGCGTTTCAGATGCGCGACGATGTACTTGGCGCCTTTGGCGAAACCGCAGACACCGGAAAACCCGTCGGCGATGATCTGCGCGAGGGCAAACCGACGCCTCTCATGTCAATTGCAAACTCGCGCGCAAATGATCAGCAACTTGAGGTGTTACGTCTCGTTGGTACATCGGATCTTGCGGATGCCCAGGTCGCAGATGTGCAACAGGTGCTCATTGAAACCGGAGCGCTCGCCGAGACGGAGGAGCATATTCGCAAACTCACGGAAACAGCATTGGCCGCTGCTCGAGTTGCGCCGATCACTCAGGACGCGCGCGATTCTCTTGCCGAACTTGCCAACTTTGTGTCGTGGAGAGACATCTGACTAGTAGCGTTTCGGCTATGACCGTTTCCGTGCGAATTCCGACCACATTGCGCCCTCTATCGGGCGGCGTTTCCACAGTTGTTGTAGAAGGTACGACTCTGGCCGAGGTCTTGAAGAATCTTGACCTCGCTCACCCTGGATTTGCCGATCGATTATTTGACGAGGACGGAAAATTACACAAATTCGTCAATCTCTTTGTTGCCGACGACGATGTCCGTTATCTGGACGGTCTACATACCGCGGTTCCAGCGGGAGAAACTGTATCAATCATCCCCGCCGTTGCTGGCGGCTGAAAACCGCCCTACGCCGCTGCCAAGTCAACTTCGTGTTGAATCGGCACCGTTGTAATCGATGTCGATGACGCGTTGTTCCTGCGCCACACATGCATATTGCGAGCGTGAGTAGCGATCCACATCACACTCATGGCGATGAAACCCGGTTTGTGGAAGACAATTGAATAGGCGAGCCAAGGCATCGAATGTGCCAAGACCAGCGCCCATCCCCACCATTTGCGGGCGCCAATAAGCAGCATTCCGGCGATGCCGACGAGTTCGCATCCGAGCAGAATCCATGTCCACATTGATTCGTTGTTCATGACTTCAATTGTGGCCGTACAATGACCGCCGAAACTGCGGATATATGGGCTAGAATCGCCATATGGCTGTTGAAAAGGTGGTAATAGACCATATTGACCGCGAAATTCTCAGTATTCTTCAGACTGACGGGCGAATCCCTTGGCAGACTCTTGGCGATCGCGTTCATCTCTCCCCCAACGCCGTGTCGGACCGCGTCCGCAGATTGACTCGTGCCGGGGTCATTCAAGGTTTTGGCGCTCGAGTCAATCAAGCGGCTCTCGGTCGCTCATTGGAAGCGGTGATCAATGCCCGAATGGCGCATTCGAAAGGCTTCGACGATGCACTGGTGAAACGAGACGATGTGCTGTGGGCAGCGCATGTCACCGGGGAATCAGATGTAACTCTTGCCGTTGCCTGTGATGGAACGACCGGTTTGGACACCTTATTGCGGTGGTTACAGCGGGAGGGTGCATCCGAGACTCGCACCGATGTGATCTTGCGACGGATCCGCTAGCTGCGTTGAGGTGCGGTAACGGTTTGATTTAGCAGTCTCGGCGGTAGAGTGCTAACGCCATACCCGTAACGATATATCCATGTTTTCTGGAGGATTCTCATGTCAAAGATCATCGCATTTGACGAAGTCGCGCGTCGCGGACTCGAAAACGGAATGAATAAATTGGCCGACGCGGTTCGCGTCACCCTCGGACCAAAGGGCCGCAATGTCGTGCTGGACAAGAAGTGGGGCGCACCTACGATCACCAATGACGGCGTCTCCATCGCCAAAGAGATCGAACTGGAAGATCCGTACGAGAGAATTGGCGCCGAATTAGTTAAGGAAGTGGCCAAAAAGACGGACGATGTAGCCGGTGATGGAACGACCACGGCAACTGTTCTCGCCTGGGCCATGGTTCGAGAGGGTCTGCGAAATGTCGCCGCCGGAGCCAACCCAATGAGTCTGAAGAAAGGTATCGAGGCTGCCGTTGACGCCGCGGTCGCCAGTATCAAGAGCCTGGCAAAGGATGTCGATTCGAAGTCGCAGATCGCCCAGGTTGCATCGATTTCGGCGGCCGATGAAGAAATCGGCTCCATGATTTCGGAGGCAATTGACAAAGTGGGCAAGGACGGTGTGATCACCGTCGAAGAAAGTCAAACATTTGGCATGGAGATGGACCTAGTTGAAGGAATGCGCTTCGACAAGGGATACATCTCGCCGTACTTCGTCACGGATACCGATCGAATGGAAGCAGTCATCGACGATGCCTACGTGCTACTGGTCGGGGGAAAGATCGCTTCGGTGCGTGACGTACTCCCGGTGCTCGAAAAAGTGATGCAGGGTGGCCACCAACTGGTGATAATCGCCGAAGATATCGAGGGTGAAGCACTGGCAACACTGGTTGTCAACAAGATTCGCGGCACCTTCAAGAGCGTCGCCGTAAAAGCTCCGGGATTTGGCGATCGCCGCAAGGCCATGTTGCAAGACATCGCCATCCTTACCGGTGGGCAAGTAATCAGCGAAGAAGTTGGTCTCAAACTTGAGAATGCAACAATTGATTTACTAGGTCGGGCGAAGAAGATTGTCGTGACCAAGGACGAAACCACGATCATTGAGGGCGCTGGCACCGATGTCGACATCAAGGGTCGAATCAGCCAGATCAAGACCGAGATCGAAAACACCGACAGCGATTACGATCGCGAAAAACTCCAAGAGCGCCTGGCAAAGCTGTCGGGTGGCGTGGCAGTACTGAAAGTCGGCGCCGCCACCGAAGTTGAGTTGAAAGAAAAGAAGCATCGCATTGAGGACGCAGTCAGTACAACCAAGGCCGCCATCGAAGAAGGCGTCGTTCCAGGTGGAGGAGTAGCACTACTTCGTTCGCAAGCAGCGGTTCTCAAGGTTGCCGAGTCTCTCAAGGGCGACGAGGCGACCGGCGCTCGACTTGTGGCCAAGTCACTTGAAGCACCGCTCAAGCAAATCGCCGAGAATGCCGGCCTAGAAGGCGGCGTTGTCGTAGAAAAGGTCCGCAATCTCAAAGGCAATGAGGGCTTGAATGCGGCTACCGGCGTTTATGAGGATCTCGTAAAACTCGGAGTCATTGATGCGGCCAAGGTGACACGCTCGGCACTGCAAAACGCGGCGTCGATTGCTGCACTGTTTCTCACCACCGAAGTCGTTATCGCCGACAAGCCAGAAGAGTCAGGTCAGCCAATGCCCGGTGGCGGAATGGAAGATTACTAATCCACCTTGCGGATCTGCCGCTGCGTTATCGCAGCGGTAACCTGACAAATAATGAGTGAGCCGCTTTCACCCGCGACCGGAATGGCCGTGTTGCATTTGTTCTGCCATCCCGCATTTGACTTTGATGCGGAAGCCGTCATCACGGCAGTAAAAAACGCTCAGGCAACGGGTGTTCAAGTTGTATCGGTGTCGATGCTTGGTCATAAGTGTGACCTTGCATTCATGGCCATTGCCTCCGACCTTCGAGACTTACGAAAGTTCCAATCGGCGCTCCAACAATCTGGTGTCATTGTTGCGGATAGTTATGTTTCGCTCACAGAAGTGAGCGAGTATGCCGCGCATGTTCCCCAAGAGATGCTCAATGCGCGGCTGTACCCGCAGTTGCCCCCACCGGGGAAATTGGCATGGTGCTTCTATCCGATGTCGAAGCGACGAGATCCTGAAAGTAATTGGTACACACTTCCGTTTGAAAAGCGCAGCGAGTTAATGATGGAACATGGTCAGAGTGGCCGCACATTTGCGGGCCGAATTACTCAACTCGTGACCGGCTCTGCGGGAGTCGACGATTATGAATGGGGGGTGACACTGTTCGGAGTACACCCCGATGACCTGAAGGATGTCGTCTACACGATGCGTTTCGACGAAGCCTCGGCCAAATATGCCGACTTCGGCACTTTTTATGTTGGCATGGTGACTCCCATCGAAGACCTTGTTCTAAGTCTCTAGGTACATTAGTGCACAGTGTGCAGTATATCGCATGATGTGTGATATAGTGCAGTTAGAGGTGATCAATCATGGATGTGTCAATGCCCATCACTAGTGTCGTCCCAAGTTTGGACGGACCGGTGCTCGCATTTCTATCTGCTACGACTGGACCAACGGGTCTTGCCGAAATTCATCGGCGAGTCGGAAGAGGCTCGAAGTCTGGAGTCCGAAATGTGTTGCTGCGGATGGTGGAGGTGGGAATAGTTCAAGAGGTCCCGGGTGGGTATGTGCTGAATCGGAAGCATCTTGCGGCTCCTGCCGTTGAACTACTTGCGGAGATGCATGGGGAACTAATTCGCAGGATCCGCTTATTTGTGGACAATTGGGACGCCGATGTTTCGTTAGTGGGATTGTTTGGATCTACGGCGCGCCGCGATGGAAACTCCGCAAGCGACATTGATGTACTAGTAGTGTCCGAATCCGCAGAATTGGACAATTTCCGTGACCTGTTGGCCGACCAGATTAGATCCTGGACGGGAAACCGTGCCCAGGTAATTGCACTAACCAGTCAGGATCTTTGGCGCTTACGAGAAGTTGGGGAGTCCGTTGTGGCGAACTGGGACAGGGAACTCGTTGTTATCAGTGGTGACATACGGGCATTGCGAAAAGTCGTGTAATGGCCCGCCCCAAGTCTCGGACCCAGGATTGCAATCGGCGTGATGCGCTGAATCGACTTGCGCAAGCAGAGAAATTCGTCGAGGTTGCTGAACTCGTTCTGGACGACGGAAACAGTACTACTAATCCTGGAGTAGCCGCGGCGCTTGCAGTATTAGCAGGCATTGCAGCATCGGACGCAGCGTGCTGTGCCAAGTTGGGCAAACGCGCCCGAGGCCAGTCCCATGAAGAGGCAAAAGCCGTACTAGAAACAGTCGCACCATGCGGTTCTGAGATGGCGAAGGATCTTGGCCGACTACTTCAGCGTAAGAATGACTCTCACTATGGGATAGCGTTCGTCTCCGAAGGTGATGCCAGGGATATGGTTGGCTGGGCGAAGCGACTTCTTATGATGGCGCGTGCCGCCGTCGAAGCGTAATTAGTCCCTGAAGTTACCTCTGTGCCACAAACTCTGGATCGGATACGAGAGACTTTGTGTCGATGACATGTGAATTGCTATATCTTCGAGATGCATACCTAAAATCGTTCGACGCCCGCGTCATCGATGTACGTGAAACGGCGGTGGCACTTGACCGAACGGCGATGTATCCAACCGGTGGGGGACAACCACATGACACCGGTCTGATGAATGGTGTACCTATCACCGATGTGAGAAAAGAAGACTCGCTTGTGTGGCACACACTCGATGGCGCTGTTCCGATTCTCGGCGAGACGGTGAATGTTTCCATCGATTGGAATCGCCGACACTCGCTGATGCGTACACATACGGCGCTACATGTGCTGTGTGGCGTGATCTGGAACGAATGGCGTGTGCCAGTAACGGGTGGAAACATGGAACCGCTCAGCGCTCGAATGGATTTCGAATTCGATCCGTTGCCAGAAGGTTTCGCTGGCACTGTTGAGCAGTTAGTCAATACCGCTTTGGCCGCTGACTATCCGATCGAGGTGTCGTTCCTTCCCCGTGATACGGCGATCGCCGATCAAGACCTCATTCGCACCAAAGTAAACATGATTCCCGAGTATGTGTCCGAGATTCGTGTCGTCGACATTGTCGGACTGGACAAGCAAGCCGATGGGGGCACCCATGTTCGCTCGACGGCTGAAGTTGGACGAATCAAAATGTTAAAGACGGAGAACAAGGGAAAGGGAAACAAGCGCATTCGACTTGAAATTCTCGATGCCTAACACAGAGTTTCGGCGTAGCACTGGGCTCGTTCGCTTCGCCCAGGAACGCTCAGAGATCATTGCTCGCGCTGAACTGCAAGGTCCTGCGCTGTGCACCGCATTGTCCGAACTCACCGATGCTTGGCTGGAAGAACTCTTTGATGATGCCTGTTCTCAACTTCGTATAACCGACGGTGTCGCTCTCTTGGCCGTCGGTGGTTACGGTCGTGGAGAGCTCGCACCTTTTAGTGACTTAGACCTCATCATTGTGCACGACTCGTATCGGGCAATCGATGAACTTGCCGGCAAGGTTTGGTATCCAATATGGGATACAAGAATCAAACTTGGGCATGGTGTACGCACCCGCAAAGAAACTCTGAAAATTTGTTCCGATGATCTTGATGTGGCGACATCAATGATGACGGCGCGAGTGCTTGCCGGAGACCTTGCATTTGCGACTTCGCTCATTGCGGAAACACATTCCCAGGTGAGATATGCGGGCAAACGCTGGCTGGGTCAGTTGCACGGTCGTGTGTTGCAACGTCATATAGATGCCGGCGAGGTGGCATTCTATTTAGAGCCTGATCTGAAGGAGGGTCTGGGTGGATTACGAGATATCCATGCCCTGTGGTGGGCGATCGCGGCGGGATTTCAGGTGTCGCCGAGTGATCAACGAGCCTTGGACGAATGTCACGAGACTTTGACCGCTGCTCGAGTCGGGTTACACCGAGTTACCAAACGAGCAGGCGACATCTTGCATCTACAAGATCAAGATGCGGTCGCCCAATCGATCGGAGTATCTTCGGCAGATGACTTGATGGCGACGATTGCAGGAGCTGGTCGACGAGTCGCATGGATTGCTGACGAGGCATGGGCCCGACTTGATCCCCCTGTATCAATTCGCGAGTCTCCGATTGCCGTGGCCCCTGGTGTGCAATTGCACGATGGTGCGATCCAACTCACTGCCGATGCGTTACCGCTCGACGACCCGACGCTGATGCTGCGCGTGGCAACTGCCGCCGCCCGTCACAACGCACGTATTGACAGAGTCTCATTGGATCGACTCGGCGAGGAAACCCCTTTATGGCCAGATCCGTGGCCGGCCGGGGCGAGCGACGATCTCGTGGCATTGCTGTTGGAAGGGGAACGCGCCATCCCTGTGATCGAAAGCCTTGATCAGAGAAATCTGCTGGTCAAGTTGTTACCGGAATGGGAGCCGGTACGCAGCAAACCTCAGCGAAACGCATACCATCGCTACACCGTAGATCGACACTTGTGGCAGACGGCGGCCAATGCTGCCACCCTCGCATCACGAGTTTCACGTCCCGACCTCCTCGTTCTTGGAGCGTTGTTTCATGATTTGGGAAAGGGATATCCGGGGGATCACACAGAGGCAGGTGTTGATCTATTTTCTAGAATCGGTCCGCGGATGGGTTTGTCGACCGATGACTGTGAATTGGTGTCGGCAATGATTGAGCACCATCTACTGCTCCCCGACGTTGCAACTCGCCGTGATCTTTCCGATGATGCGACGATCACAAATGTGGCGGCAACAGTTGGAAGTCCGGTGTTACTCGAATTGCTGTCAGCATTGACCGAGGCAGACTCACTGGCCACCGGGGCCTCGGCTTGGGGAAGTTGGAAGGCAGAACTGATGTCAACACTTGTTGAGCGGGTCGGTCATGTGTTGGGCGGAGGCGATGTCCACGAAGTGACGTGGAGGCTATTTCCAAATGCGGATGTGCTTGAATTGATGGCCGCAGGGGTCCTGGCAATCCGAACGTCCGCCGATCGAATAACCGTTGTGAGTTCCGATCGCCCCGGGACATTCAGCAAGGTGGCCGGAGTCTTGGCTCTCCAGGGCCTCGATGTGCTCGGTGCCGAGGCCCATAGCGACGAACAGGGCATGGCCGCATCGGAGTTCCACGTTCAAGTAGACGACGGTGAGATCATCGACTGGCAACCGGTGTTGATAAATCTTGAACGGGTAATGCGAGACGAGTTGGCCCTCGACGCGCGACTTGCTGAGCGAGCCGATACGTATCGACGGCGACGAAGCCTCGTTGCCCGAGCACCGGCGCCGGCATCGGTTCGATTTGATGACACCGCCTCGTCCAATGCCACATTTCTAGAGGTTCGGGCACCCGACAGAATCGGGATTCTTCGGGGCATGACAAAGGCAATTGCCGATACCGGCCTAGATATCCGACATGCTCGAATTCAGACGCTGGGGAATGAAGTTATCGACTCATTTTACGTGCAAACGGCAAGCGGCGAAAAAGTGACCGATTCATTTCACCGACTTGAAATTGAGCGCGCAATTTTACACGCAGTGCGCTAGGTAATTTCACTTACCCTCTCCCTGATCGCGAAGAAACTGTTCAACTTCATCCATCAAGGTCTCGGCGCCCGACTCACCGTCCATCTTGTCGGAGGCAAAATCGAACTGCAGTTGATCGTCGTCGACCTCGTCGTCCAAGTTCATCCCGTTGTCCGACATTGTCTCGAGTCGTTCGACGTATGCCACGAGGTCTTCATCGTCACTGACCAGTGAGTTCACCTGTTCCTCGTAGCGTTCAATGAGGTTCATCACGGTGGCAACCGGGGCGGGAGTTCCAATAATTTCACACGAGCGGCGCATCAATGACAACGATGCCTTGGGCGAGGGAACTTGTGAGGCATAAGCGGGTACCGCTGCCCACAGTGCGGCCGAGGGAAGGCTCGCCTGAGAACATGCGTCGTGCAACACGCCGACGATGCCGGTGGGACCTTCATACCGTGAACGCTGAAGACTGAAACGTTCGACCAGGTCGGTGTCGATTGCCGTGCCGATGATCTGCACCGGACGCGTGTGTGGGACGTCGGCAAGGAGCGCTCCGAGCGTGAGCATCATCGTCGTCCCGAAGTGATCGGCAATGCCCAAAATCTGTTGCGAAAATAATCGCCATTTCAAACTGGGCTCTGGACCAAGCATCAAAATTACGTCGCCACCGGCACCCGAGACATGCCAAAGCCCGACAGTCGGCCACACGATATTTCGTGTCCCGCCATCCTTCAAGCGAACATGCGGGCGAATTGTGGCATAGTCGGTGAATTCTTCGGGGTCAATCTCGGCAAGTGGCAGCGCACCCCAGCCTTCCACCAAATTGCGCACGGCATTTGACGCCGCATCTGCGGCATCATTCCAACCGGTGAAGGCGGCGACGATTGTAGGGGTCTTAAGAACCGGTTTGGACAACCAGCGAACATGGTTCATCGTCGTCATCTGACGGGAACGCTACCTAGTTCGGGGCCACTTTTGCTGCCGCAATCGCCATCTCCTGCGGACCTCGCTTCGGATATCCAAAGGCGTCTTTGATTGCTTGAGCCAACGGAGTCAAAATTTCCATCAGTTCAGCAAGATTGTCCACGATTGCGTTCATCGCCGCGTCCATCTGCCTATCGGTGTTCAGTTCTATTCGCGATCTTATTTCTCGCCCAGCGGTGGTGAAGGTTTCACCCTTTGCATCTAACAGACCACGGGACGCAAGCCGTTCGGTTGCCGGATCAAATTGCTCGGTTCGCCAACCGCGCGTTGCGCTGTAAGTTCGCATTGGAAGGCCAGAAAATGCGTCGGTAAGCAAACAGACCTCCACCGCATCGAGACCTTCCGAAACCCACGCCGCGATATGACTATCCCCGCGATACTCGCGCAACATGTCGGCCAGTCGCCACGTCGCACCAAGGGCCGTGGTCGGCATTTCCAAAGAACGAAGTCCGGCAAATATTGCCCGACCTTCAAGCCTCAGTGGATCCACCGCTCGTTGTAAAAGCTCTTGGGCCCGATTGATGCCCGTTGGCGATGGCCCGAGAATCCGTTCCAGTTGAGCGATGGCACCACGATCGCGAGCGCTGCAAATGCTTGCTGCGTCCGTAAGTTTCCATCCCTCGTCGACAGAAGGAATCACGATGTCCGGATTAAACACGGCGAATGTCGCGGCCACTACCTGACCCGAAACTTGTCCCATTACCGATCCACGCGATGTGAAGTAAGCGACACGGTTTCCCATAGCCACGCCATCTTGTATTCCACGGCCCTCACCGAATCCGAGGGCCTGGTAGTTGGCGTGACACTCAGGAGAGAAGTACACCTGGCCGGCAATTGGCTCGAGCACGGCGGCAAGATGGCGTGAAGTGGAACTAAGGGTCGCTGAATCCATATCTCAAAATTAGAGGTTTGAACCTGCATTAGACGAGTTGATCTGATGTGGCAAGGTAGAGGGATGACGATGACCGTCGAAATCGCAGATCATGTCGATGATGAACTAATGAATGCATTGGGGACTTTGATTCCCCAACTATCTTCGTCGAATCCACCCCCTACCCGCACCCAACTTGAGGAAATAGTCTCGTCGCCGGCGACGGTGTTGTTTGTCGCCCGAGTTGATGACCGCATCGTGGGAGCGCTCACTCTTGCCATGTTTCGGATTCCCACTGGCCTTCGGGCATGGATCGAAGATGTAGTTGTCGATGGCGAAGTACGAGGAGCGGGCGTTGGTGAGGGTTTAAATCGTGCAGCGATGGCAGAGGCCAAGAGGTGCGGTGCGGTATCCATAGACCTCACCTCACGACCGTCGCGCGTGGATGCGAATCGGTTGTATCAACGACTCGGATTCGCAATTCGTGAGACGAATGTGTATCGGTACGATTTGCAATCCGACGACCAATAGGATTGTGCGAGTCAATTTTCTCGCCGATTACTCTCGATATATCCTGTCGCATGGTTACATCTATCGAAGACCCAGCCGCCCGCGCACGGCGCATGACAGAGTTTTTCGGTCCGCTCATCCCCGGTCAGATGGGATGTATTTTTGACCACGCGGCGACGGACCTCGTCATCGGGCACATTGATGTCACCGAGAATCTCATCTCCGGTACGGGGTTCCTCTTCGCTCCGGCGGTCATTGCGCTCGCCGACACGTGTGCCGCAATTGGCTGCGGCGCCAACATCTCAGAAGAAGAGTCATTCACAACCATTGAGCTGAAGTCGAACTTCCCTGCCAGTGGCCGTGTGGGTGATCGAGTTGAATGCCGATGCACTCCATCCCACCTTGGCCGCCAGACTCATGTGTGGGACGCGGTGGTCACAAACCTGACCACCGGAAAAACCATGTCGCTATTTCGATGCACCCAACTGATTTTACGGCGTACTCCGGTCACGCTCAGCCCGTGACAAGGCTGTGCTCACATCGCCACTCGTCCGAACCGAATTAGGTTGCGACGATTTAGCCGAGATGGAAGTGAGGATTATAGATAAATCCGACGATCGAACCCTGCGGAGTGCAAATGGAACCGGTGACGATTCCATCGCCAACCTCAGTTGCGGGCGAGTGCTCTGATGCACCCGACTCGATTGCAGTGTTGATCGCGGCCGACACGTCGTCGACTCCCCAATAAATTAAGGCCCCTTCGGCTGGATTTGAGTCGGGGAGTAGACCAAGTTCGTAACCCGCCACATTGAACCCGATGTAGAAAGGTTGCTCAAAATACGGTTCGAACCCAAGGTAATTTGCCCACCATTTCTTTGCCTCTTGGAGGTCGGTCGCTGGATAAATGACGGTTCTAAGTCCTTGTAAAGAGGTGCTCATCACTCTTGTTTATCAGGTGGTTAGCCGATTTCCAGAAGTCACTGACGATTTCGAGCCATCCAATCCGCGGCGAAGTCAACCACCGCTCGTTGACTCATCAGGAGCGAATTGGCAAATCCAACGAGTCCCGATGTTTGCAATTCATTGGCCGACAGCTCCGCTCCAATGGCATCGAAATCATCGGCGCTAGTTTCAAGTTCGTCGTAGGTGACCCATTCGCGCCGCCCATTGACGAGAACCGGCGATCCCTGTGTCGTGCGTGTCTTCGATGGCCATTCGGCACGGTGCTCGGCTAAGTGCAAGGAAGAATTGTTTGCGTGTGGAACGCCGAGCAGCAGCACCCGAGCGTCACTTTCATACAATCGGGCCAGCGGGGATTGCTCACCGAGACCGTCGACGAGTGCATGATCATTGGTAATAAAGCTTGCGCTGGGTCCGTACGCCAGATGGGACAATCGCGGATGGTTGCTGCGTTTGACGCCGGGAAGTCGCTGAAAAGTTTCTGGAATCGCTCCCATTTGCCGCAATGGAGTGAGATTGAGATCGAAGGCGGGCATCGCGGCACGCTCAATTGGCCACCATGCCTGTGGCACGGGAGGATTTTTCCAGTAACTGGGTTCCGAGAATGCGCCGTTGTGTCCCGGCTTGGTCAGGGTCCCAGTTGGACCGATTGATTCCAATAAGGCACCGACCACGGTCTGGGCGCCGCCAATCACGTACCCAATCGCCGAAAGCGATGAATGAACAATCAGCGTGTCGCCACTCGAAACTCCAAGTCGGCGTAGGTCGGTAACTATGCGATCATGCGTTACCGGTTCCGGCGAAGAGTCAATTACGTCGCGCTCGGACATGGTTCTATCGTATTGTCTTCGACGATCATGCTAAAGAAGACGAATTATCGGTGACTAGTTAATGCCCGAACCCGGAGAGTGGACCGTGCGCGCAACATGCAGACGAGCGTGAACCAGTGCTTGGTCGAGAGTCTCAAAGAGGTGATTTTCGTGTGCAAGGTGATCGAGTGCACCGACAGTTCGCAGAATTCGCTCGTGACGCTCACGTAGTCCCTTTAGGAGCACTGTGATACCGCGGGATTCAAGTTCTCGTACAATCTCTCCTAAAGCTTGTGCGCCAGTGGCGTCGAGCACCTGCACTTGCGACAGTCGAAGAATGACTACTTTGACGTCGCTTACAGCCGTGAGTTCAGTGAGAAATCGCTGAGCGGCACCGAAGAACAGCACCCCATCAATGCGATAGACGATGACATGATTGCGCCGGAGTTGAATCTCGTCGGTGCTATCGGTTAACTCATCGAACGGTAGTTCTTCCTGCTGGGCCTCACTACTCAATGCAATCTGGCGCAGTGCAAGGAACGCTGCTAGTGCAACACCGATTTCAACGGCGACAATCAAATCAAATGCGATCGTTGCCGCAGCTGTGGCGAGGAGTATTAGTGCATCCGATCGAGTCGAATGAATCAGTGCAATTACATTGTGCTTTTCAACCATTCGATATGCGGTGACGATCAGAACACCGGCAAGTGCGGCTAGGGGAATCTTTGACACCCACTCACCAGCTAAAAACACCACCAATAGCAGCAATATCGCATGCGTGATCGCCGCCAGACGTGTTCGTGCACCAGAACGAACATTGACCGCTGTTCGAGCAATTGCCCCCGTGGCAGGCATGCCTCCGAACAACGGCGAGACAAGGTTTGCCAGCCCTTGACCAAAAAGTTCTCTATTGGGATTGTGGCGTTCACCGTTTGACATGCCATCAGCGACTTTTGCCGAAAGCAAACTCTCGATTGATACCAAAAGGGCGACCGCAAAACCGGCCGACAAAAGATGTCGAACTTCGGAAAACGATGTGCTTGGAAGTGATGGCAATGGCAACGAATTGGGCAATAATCCGATCCTCAAAATTTTCAACGACCCGATTTGGGCCATAATTGTTGCCACAGCGACCGCAATCAGTGACGCCGGCAATGACCTATGAATGCGGGGAACCAACACCATGATGGCAATGACAAGCCCAACTACGAAAATGGACTGCAGACTCCCATTTGAAATTGCGTCACCCACTGCGCGAATGGCAACTGCAGCGGTATTGTCACCATCGGGTTTCGATACGCCGAGTGCGGTTGGCACCTGTTGAAGAAAGATGATGATCGCAATTCCAACAGTGAATCCTTCAACCACTGGCCATGGAATGTAGGCAAGATATCGACCGAGTCGGCCAAAGGCTGCTGCGGTCACCAATGTGCCGGCAATTAGACCAACGATCAATACTGCATCCGTTCCGTATCGAGCAACGATCGGCACGAGAACTACCGTCATTGCCCCGGTTGGGCCCGCGACTTGAACATTTGATCCACCGAAGATTGCGGCGACCAAGCCGGCCACGATCGCCGTGACCATTCCGGCTCGAGCACCCATTCCTGTTGTGATGCCGAATGCCAGTGCTAGGGGAAGTGCAACAATTCCGACCGTGATTCCAGCAACGAGGTCAGTCTTCCAACCATGACGAATTCCTGCATAGTCATTTCGACGAGGGAGGAGTTCTGTGAAACGGTTCATCGGGGCGATATTGATCGTAGTCCTGACAAACCGTTTGAACCTTTACGCGAAAATGAAACTCACCCGCACTTCTGGCGAATATGGCAACGACTGAGATGGTCGTTGACGAGCCCGAGTGACTGCATTGCGGCATGCATTGTGGTTGGGCCAACAAATTTAAATCCTCGTCGCCGAAGCTCTTTGGAAAGGGCAATTGATTCGGGAGTTGAAGACTGCAGATCGGCGAGTTTCCTGGGAACACGCGGTTTACGCACCGGTGCAAACGACCAAATGAGATCTGTAAGTGACTCCTGCTGATCGTGCAAAGACAATGTCACTCGCGCATTATTGATCGTGGCTTCGATTTTTCCACGGTGTCGAACGATAGATGCGTCAGCCAATAACCGCTTTCTATCCCTCTCTCCGAATCGGGCAACTACGGTCGGGTCAAACCCCTTGAAAGCCCGACGAAAGGACTCCCGCTTGCGCAGGATGGTGATCCACGACAAACCCGATTGAAACCCCTCGAGACAAAGTTTTTCGAAGATTGCGGTCTCATCGGTTACCCGTCGGCCCCATTCGGTGTCGTGATAATTGAGATAGTCGGGGTCGGTTCCGCACCAACCGCAGCGAACTAGGTTGTCATCGCCTTTGAGTAAGTCTTTCATGTTCACTATGTGTGCGAAACATCCCACAAGTGATGGATTGGATCGTGCAGCAGATAACGACCGAATGAGTCGACGGTGAAGTTGGCGCCGTCACTTCGCACTCCTACGCGCGACCACTGGGCCCCAGATACCGATTCAAAATGTTCGGCAAGTTGATTGGCGGCCTCGGTCAGTTGGCGTCGAACGACGAGCGGGTCTTGCAGGTCGTATCTTTCGGCAACGGCGGTGGCGTCCTGATCCCAGTTGGCGAAAGTTGGAACATCTTCCATCAGCATCCGACCAAGTCGGACATCGAACAGGATGAAGACATCGCGAACATGACATGCATATTCAAGCGCGGACCACACATTAGGCATTGGACGCTCATTTACCCCTGGATGAACCAATATCGCTTCCCATTGAGTGGCGATATCTCGCAATTGGGCCCCGATACCGCGTGGCACAACCTGTTGCGAGTCGAACGCACAATCTGGACAAGGTCTCTCCAAAACCCAAGTCCAATTCTTATCGTCCGGAACAATGCTCATGTCGTTGTCTTTAATTCAGCAAATGATAGAGCCTCGATAAGTGTGCTCGCGCGTTGGATGTGCAGGCCGGTCTGAATAGATTCGCTGCTCGCTGGCACAATCGCACGGGTGAATCCAAGTCGAACCGATTCAGCAAGTCGTCTGGACATTTGACCAACCTGTCGAATCTCACCACCAAGCCCAACCTCACCGCAAACTACTAAATCGGCCGGGATGGGTTTATTGGTGGCCGCCGAAACGAGTGCCAGACAAAGCCCCAAGTCTCCGCCGGGTTCGACGAGTTTGACACCACCAACCACCGACGCATACACCTCGTGTTGGGTGAAACCAATTTGGGCCCGTCGCTCGAGTACGGCAAGCAACATTGCCAGACGACCCGGGTCCAGTCCCTGAGCAGATCTACGCGGGGGGACGTTATTGCCCGTCGGGTTGGTAAGCGCTTGTACTTCCACGAGGAGTGGTCGTTGACCCTCAAGTGTTGGAACCACGACAGAGCCGGCAATACCCGAGCGGCGGTCGGCGAGAAACATTCTGCTGGCGTCCGGGACCCCCACCAAACCGTGTTCGGTCATTTCGAACAATCCGAGTTCGTTTGTTGAGCCAAAGCGATGCTTGGTGGCCCTCATTAGACGAAGTGCGTGGTGACGCTCCCCTTCAAATGACAAGACTGTGTCGACAACGTGTTCTAACACCCGCGGTCCGGCCAGACCACCTTCCTTTGTTACATGGCCAACCAAGATTGTCGGAAGATCTCGATACTTGGCCTCTTGAACAAACCGATGTGCACACCCCCGTACCTGCACAACCGATCCGGGAGCCGATCCAAGTTGTGGGTCGGCGACCGCCTGGATGCTGTCGATGACAAGTAGTGCGGGCTTCACACGATCGATCGCCTTAAAAATGTTGGACATCGACATCTCGGAGAGCAACCAGAGGTCACCCTTAATGGCATTAAGTCGTTCGGCTCGAAGACGGACCTGTTGCGCGCTTTCCTCGGCGGTGACATACAAAGTGCGCTGGGGCCACGCGGCGAGCAATTGCAAAAGCAAGGTTGATTTACCGATTCCCGGCTCGCCCCCGAGCAGCGTGACCGAGCCGGGAACGAGTCCACCGCCCAAAACGCGATCTAGTTCGGGGATGCCCGTGAGTTGCGGTTTTCCGAGGCTGGGATCAAGCTTGCCGATGAGCTGTGCTTCGCCTGCTGGGATAAGTGACATTCCGGCGGCAAGCGAGACTCCTTGATCGGGATCTTCGAGCTCCTCGAAGAGTGAATTCCAAGCGCCACACGAATCGCACTTCCCGCCCCACTTGTAATGCGGCGCGCCACATTCGGTGCAGTTATAGACCGTGCGCAGTTTGGCCATGCGCGTTAGGTTACGCCGTGGGTGTTCGGCGACCGCGCCTGAAACGGGTGAGAGCCACGAATCCGGAGAAACCCAAAACACCGATCACCCAAATGACGAGTCCAACAAAGAAAATCGGTGCGAAAATTCTGGCAATAGTGGACTTCACCGCCGTATTCCGAGAGACGGTTGTCAGTACTTGAGAACTTCCATCGAAACTAACCGTCCACTGCGAATATCCGAGGGTATTTACTCCCGTCGTCGACTCAATCGAGCCTGGCAGAAAAGCACGAAATTCGATACCCACGGCCTCGCCGATATCCAAATCCGAATTGGTCAGGGTCGTCGCATATGGTGACGCTCCAATTGTTCCGAGTAGGGCGGGATCAGCAAATGCATCAAGCCCCCCGTTTACTTCCAGTGTTCCGGTAAGTGTCCACGTGGAGTCTGTGTCTTTTCCGGTCCGCAACAGATGCATTTCCTTGAACGGTCCAAACTCGCCGCTCAATCGTGACATCAGAAGTGTGGCTTCGGCGGGTGTTGCAAAATTATGTGTCGTACTTAACTGCAATCCTCCATCGGCCGTAGGCAATGGGTCCGACACAGTCCATCCGGCCGCCTTAGCGTCGTCAAAATTCAGATCGTCCACAAGGCCCGGGGCTTGGGCAACGACTTGGGCATCTGCCGTGGTGATGACACTTAAAATTCCGGAGCCGTTTTCCTTGACATCGAGGGTAACTACTGTGTCGACGCGACACGCACTTAGCGTGACGACCAAGAGCGTAAGACTAAAAATCGCACGGAGGCTTGGAGGCGAATTGCGCGCCCGCGCGCAAAATGTCACTCGGTAGTTGCGGTGGTACCGTCGCCAGCGCCGGCAAGTTCAATCGCCGCTGGAGGCTCAAAGCCCTCGACTGCGTGGAACTTCATGCGCAATTCACCCACATTTTCGGGGTCGTCTTCGGTGCTCACAACGACGATCTCTCCAGCAGTGAATTCCTTGAGCAGTAACTTCTCGGATAGAGGATCTTCAACGAGTCTTTGCAATGCGCGACGCAATGGTCGGGCACCTAGCTGTGGATCGTACCCACGTTGGGCAAGCAGCTCTTTGGCCGCTTGGGTCAGTTCAAGCCCCAGGCCCAAACCTTCAAGTTGGGAGACCAATCGTTTGCTCATCAGATCGACCATCTGGACAACCTCGTTCAGCCCAAGCTCGTGGAAGACGATGACCTCATCAATACGGTTGAGAAACTCGGGCCGGAAATGCACCTTGAGCGCCTCGTTCACCTTTTCGCGCATTCGTATATATGACAGCGCCTCATCGGATTTACCAAATCCGACGTTGGCCTTGCGCAGGTCTTGGGTGCCGAGGTTGGAAGTCATGATGATCACGGTGTTACGGAAGTCGGTAGTTCGACCTTGTGCATCGGTGAGTCGTCCCTCTTCGAGAATTTGCAACAGCGTATTGAATACGTCGGCGTGCGCCTTTTCGATCTCGTCAAAGAGCACGACGGAGAAAGGTTTTCGACGCACGGCTTCGGTCAACTGGCCGCCTTCTTCGTAACCGACGTATCCCGGTGGCGAGCCGACAAGTCGGCTTACCGTGTGCTTCTCCATGTATTCGCTCATGTCCAGGGAAATCAACGCATCTTCATTACCAAACAAAAAGTGAGCGAGAGTCTTAGCAAGTTCGGTTTTGCCGACACCGGTTGGTCCGAGGAAGATAAACGAACCACTTGGTCGTTTTGGATCCTTGAGGCCGGCACGGGTGCGACGAATGCTTTGGCTGACGGCCTTTATCGCATCATCTTGACTGATGATGCGTTTGTGCAACTCGGTTTCCATGCTGAGCAGTTTTGCCGTTTCCTCTTCGGTGAGTTTGTACACCGGAATGCCTGTCCACAGGCTCAAGACTTCGGCGATCGCCTCTTCGTTTACCTCATCGAAGAGATCGATTCCCTGTGCCTTAACCTCGGCTTCCTTTTGCATCCGTTCTTCAAGTAACGCTCGTTCTTGATCTCGAAGGCGACCGGCCTCCTCGAAGCGTTGTTCCTCGACGGCCTTCTTCTTGGCCTCCTGCACCTGAGAAATTCTGTTTTCAACTTCCTTTAGGTCGGGCGGCGTGTGCATGCGTTTAATGCGCAACCGACTTCCGGCCTCGTCGATGAGATCAATCGCCTTATCGGGAAGAAATCGGTCGGAGATGTATCGCTCAGCCAAGTTCGCCGCTGCCACAAGGGCCTGATCAGTGATGGTGACATGGTGGTGTGTTTCATATTTGTCGCGAATTCCCTTAAGGATTTCGATCGTGTGGGCAACGTTGGGCTCTTCGACCTTCACCGGTTGGAAACGACGCTCAAGGGCCGCATCCTTTTCGAAGTGCTTGCGGAATTCATCGAGGGTGGTCGCACCAATCGTCTGCAGTTCTCCACGGGCGAGCATTGGTTTGAGAATGGACGCAGCATCAATTGCACCTTCGGCCGCACCGGCACCCACCAGAGTATGAATCTCATCAATGAACAAGATGATGTCTCCGCGGGTTCTGATTTCTTTCAGAACCTTCTTTAGTCGCTCTTCAAAATCGCCGCGGTAACGACTTCCAGCGACCAACGCACCCAAATCAAGGGTGTATAACTGCTTGTTGGCGAGAGTTTCGGGTATGTCCCCGCGCACTATTTTCTGCGCTAAACCTTCGACAATCGCTGTCTTACCGACCCCGGGCTCACCGATGAGCACCGGATTATTCTTGGTTCGACGAGAGAGAATTTGCATCACTCGTTCCATCTCGTTATGGCGCCCAATCACTGGGTCAAGTTTGTTATCCCGTGCAAGTTGTGTCAGGTTTCGTCCAAACTGGTCAAGAATTTGGCTGCTTCCTTTTTCTGGTTGCTCTTCCTTTGCTCCAACTGGCTGACCTTCGCCTTTACCGGCCGGACCTTGGTAACCAGAGAGCAATTGAATGACTTGCTGGCGGACTCTGCTGAGGTCAGCACCCAACTTCACCAGTACTTGGGCGGCCACCCCTTCGCCTTCGCGAATCAGCCCCAGCAAGATGTGTTCTGTTCCGATGTAGTTATGACCAAGTTGCAGGGCCTCGCGCAAGGAAAGTTCGAGGACCTTCTTGGCACGGGGAGTGAAAGGGATGTGTCCCGACGGCGATGAACCGCCTTGTCCGATGATTTCTTCGACTTGAGCGCGTACGGCTTCGAGTGAGATATTCAGAGACTCAAGTGCCTTGGCGGCCACACCCTCACCCTCGTGGATGAGCCCCAGCAAAATGTGTTCGGTACCAATGTAAGAATGATTGAGCAGACGGGCTTCTTCCTGCGCCAGAACCACGACCCTGCGGGCCCTATCGGTAAAGCGTTCGAACACTTTATAGACCGCCTTTTTTCGACTGCGAACCTTTCTGTAAGTGTACCCGCGTGATAACCGCTCACAATGTTGTTAACGCGCTGGGTCGCCGAAGCGATCGTCGTTTCGCGCCAGAGTCTGCCTAACCTTACGACATGGCTCTGGCCTCACCGCTCCTGGATTTGCCGTGCATGGACACAGACCGTGATCGAGTTGAGGCGGCACTTATTGCCGCGGTTCGAACGCGGGACGCCTATCTCACCGAAATTGCCTCACACCTTATTACTGCTGGTGGCAAGCGACTCCGACCGGTGATGACACTGGCCGCAGCCCAAGTTGGAAACTCGTTGCCAATCAGCGATGAAGTTATCAGTGGCGGGATTGCCTGTGAATTAGTTCATTTAGGTTCGCTGTATCACGACGACGTCATGGACGAAGGCACCACGCGACGCGGAGTCGAGACGGTGAACGCCAAATGGGGAAATCTGCAGGCAATTCTGGCGGGAGACTTCCTATTGAGTCGGGCTTCGGAAATAGCCGCCTCGCTGGGAACCGAGATTGCCGGGTTACTGGCTCGCACCATCGGTCAATTATGTGAGGGACAAATTGAGGAGCTACGACACACCTATGACATCGCTCGAACGGTGCCGTCCTATCTCCTGAGTATTGAAGGTAAGACGGCCTCGCTGTACGCCACCGCCGCCCGTGTCGGGGCAATTGTGGCAGGTCATAATCGGAGCGAAATTGACGCTCTCACCAGTTATGGCACATCGTTTGGCATGGTGTTTCAAATCGTCGATGACATTCTTGACATCGTTTCGACTGATGACGAACTTGGGAAACCCGCTGGTCACGATATGGAGGAAGGTGTGTACACACTTCCCGTGCTACTGACGCTGGCCGCCGGCGGCCCACCAGCTGCCGAGTTAAGAGATTTGCTCGGCAAGCCACTTGATCCGATCGAGCGTGAAAAGGCGCTTTACATCGTGCGTTCGAATTCAGGAGTGCAGAGCGCCGTTGACAGTGCTCGTAGTTATGTGGCGATGGCCCAAGCCGCGTGCAACAATTTGCCTCTCGGTGGTGCAACCGAAGCCTTGCTTGCGGCACCCGCGGTACTACTCGAGTCAGTGATTAACTAGTCGTTCGACTCGTTGTAAAAACTCGATAAGAACACGATTGAACGTACCTGCATGTTCGATCATCAAGCCGTGTGCGGCACCTGAAATAACGACGAGTTCAGAATTGGTAATTCTCTCCGCGATTTCTTCGCTATCTCCACGCGGGGTGAGAATGTCTTGATTGCCGACGATTATCAACGTTGGCGCCTTGATCGTGGATAGGGATTCGTGCAGCGACTCATCGCTAGACAACAAGGCCTGTACCTGGGAAATAAACGGCGCCGATGAACGCATGGAAGCAAGCGGCCCGAGCCACCCGATTGCCGGCAACATTCGTCGCAGTGACCGCGGCCCGATAACCCAGCTGGCAGTCTGATGTCCAAGTGCGTGCATGCCACGATGCTCGGCTGTGTTGGCCCAGTGTTGCAATAATTCGTGACGCCATGGATGGTTTCGACTAGCTGTACACGCAAGAGTGAGAGAACGGACGCGGTGGGGATGTTTCACGGCGATGATCTGGCCAATGACCCCACCCATCGATGCACCCACTACATGAGCATCGCTATATCCGGCTGCGTCCAACACCGAAATGGCATCATCGGCCATCTGTTCAAGGTTGTAGGGTCCGGAAGGTTTATCGCTTCGACCTACACCGCGATTGTCAAAAGCGATCATCCGAAACCGAGTTGCCATGGCTACTCGCTGAAAATTCCATGCGTTCTTGTCGGCACCCAGTCCTTGAATCATCAGCACCGGTGTCGCAGATGGTCGGCCGACAACCTCGTAATGCAGGCGAATGTTGTCGCTCGTTACAGCGAAGGGCACTGCTATGCGACTTTATGTTGAGGGGGAACACGGACAATGCTTGGCCACGCATAAAGTCGTGTGATTACTTCGGTAGTTGTCAACCGTGGGGTGAATCCGAAAAGTTTGGTTGAAGTTGTGCACAGTGCGCCACGACCGTGCTGAAGCAATTCGCTGACATGATCCGGGACTGGGGCGCCAGCAACTCCAGAAATTGTTCGCGTCAGCCACCAAGCAGGACCGATGACCGGAAGTGCAAGGCGTCGACCTATATTGGCCGCCGCCGAGACCGAGATCGATCCGTCTGCCGAGATATTGGCGATTCCGTGCGCGTGGTGTTGTGCTGCGGCGATGATTGCTCTCGCCGCGTCGTGATCTCCGATCACCGAAAATTGCGGATTGCCGAACGGGTTGAAGGGGACCGCGGGAAGCCTCAGCAATCGACCAAGTGGACTCGGGACGTGAGGACCAATGACGGTACCGAGGCGTAACTTGGCAATGGATACACCGCGAACCTTGGCCACCGCAGATGTCCGCTGTTCGAGCCCCACCAGCATGTGTCCGAACGTGGACTGTGGATCTAGCAAACTGTGTTCATCTGGGAGTAGTGGCCAGTGGCCATGTGTGCCATAGACCTCCACGCCACTTCGGAGAACAAGTGATTCCAGTGCAGGGACCTCGCTGGCGGCATCGGTTACTCCTAGCGCAAGTTCGTCGCTATGGATTTTGGCGGAGTGGGTGTTGAGTCGAGCATGTGGCTCCCAGACAGCCAGATGAATAATGACATGGGGGTTAAAGGAAGAAATTATTTCCGCGATGCGGGATCGATGGGAAGGGTCAACGAGATGGAAGGTGCTTCGTTTTAGCCGTCGTCGCGGAGGGTTCGTGTCGAGTCCTTCCACTTCACCAACCCACGACTCATCTTCGAGGAGAGTTGCCACGAGTGAGCCGAGTTCTCCGCCCATTCCGGTGACCATGACTCGCTGACCGGGCACGATTTGATCTTACTGTGACGAAAAATGAATGGAGTGCTTATCGCAACTCGTGAACATTCATGATCAATTCTCTTGATTCGGGATCGAGTTGTCGCCCGCCGATTCGCTCGGTGAGCATTGTCACCTGTGACACATCATCAATTAATCCCGACCACCGAATGTAACCGCCAAGGAGTCCGATGAGTCGCCCACTCACTTCTTCGCCGTGAATGACGACCTTAAGATTCTTGTCGAGGAGTTCGGAGATCTCCGAATAGAACTTCCTTAACCATAGGTTCATATCTTCCGCACCGGTAAGCGGTCGATGTCGGTATGGCATTTGGAGTTCTTCGTAGTTGTGGAGATTGTGGGGCGCGCCAATAATCGAAATGACGCAACCGAAGTCGTTTTCACGAAGCCAGATAATTTCTTCCTGACGCCGAACTCGACGGTGATTCGCACCGAATCCACCCGGTCGTTCGCAAATTGCGAGTTTGTCTTTGATGATCCAAGTGAGGTGCCTGGGCGTGATGCCAAGAGCCCATTTTCCTCGTAATTTTGGCGGCACTAGATGAAACTCCTATGGATGCGCTGATCAACGTCGATAAACACTGAACCAACACGATACACCATGAAAACCGCGCCGTACCTTGGAATCAAAGGATGTTTATAGGTTCACCAGTCGTCACGATGCTCAGACGTTGATGACTTCGACGCACTTGTCTGTTGTCTCCGATGTCGCACGCGGTGACCTCACCGTTGGCGACCGCAAGAACACGCTCAACTGTTGCTGCGTCGGGAGGGTAAGGCGAAGCGATCCAGGCGCGAATCGCACGTCGTGCCAACGCAACGGGTGCCGCAACGAGTTCCTTCGCATCGCTGGGATCTAATCGTTTCGCTAGGTCATCGAGGAGA
This sequence comes from uncultured Acidimicrobium sp., assembly GCA_964351545.1. GTDB lineage: Bacteria > Actinomycetota > Acidimicrobiia > Acidimicrobiales > Ilumatobacteraceae > UBA3006. Next base: position 7,039 of record CAYGOJ010000003.1, on the reverse strand, counting down.
TCGGCGTCGGATCGCAGTAAGTCGGCCTGTCGTGCCAAGAGTAACGTCACATCTCGATTCGCCAATTGATCCAGGAGCGGAATCAATTCATGACGAATTCGATTGCGTTGAAATTTTGGATCAATGTTTGACGGATCGTTTACAACTGCAATTCCCAATGACTGACACAATTCCTGGGTCTCCGATCGACGCAGTCTGAGAAGAGGATGTTGTTGGTTGGTACGCATTCCGGAAAGTCCGCGTAAACCCGCGCCACGCAGCAAATTTATGAGCACCGTCTCAGCCTGATCATCCGCCGTGTGTCCGGTTAGGACCTTGTCGGGGAGTGCTCCGTAACGGGCTTGACGTGCCCGTGCCTCTAGATTTCCACCCGACTCGATGTGGACTCGAACCGCTTCGAATTCGGCACCCAACATTTTGGCGAGATCCCGTACATGATCGGCGTCACGATGAGAGTGCGGTCGAAGTCCGTGGTCGACATGAATCGCCTTTACTCGACAGCCATGGGCAACGCTCAAGACAAGCAACGCCATTGAGTCTGCGCCGCCGGATACTGCACATGAAACACTAGATCCGGGTGGAGGGAACGTGCAACGAGAGAGCGCCGCAACCACCAGCGAATGCAAGTGGAGATTTTCGGTCAGCGCGGGCATGAGCCTCGCAGTGTTATTTCTGCGATTGGCGTTGTCGTCGGTTTGGGTACTTCATTGCGGTCACCTGCTTTAGATACCCGCCAACAAGTCCAATCAATGATGCAACACCCACGACTAACAAAATGAGTCCGAGCCAATAATGCCAAACTTCGCCAGCGATCATGGTTAATAGAGTAGCGAAGCGTTTACCGTGGATCGGATTCGTCCGATAGATCGGTTCCGAAGCACTCTTTGATGCGGTCCACCAAACACTCTGGGAGCGGCTCGTGCTGTGCGGCGAGTCGTACTATGTGGCGCAACTCGGCATGAAATTCAAATGTCTGTTGGCAATCAACACACCCACCCAGATGACTGGTCAAGACTTCGAGTTTCCCTGTAGCGAGTTCACTGTCGAGAAATCGTTCCAGATCCTTAAGGGTCTCGTCGCAGTCGGCCATGTGTATCGGGTCCCTGTTAGTTGGTTGAAATATCGGATGACTGTGACTGAACGGCAACCGATTGTTGGGAAACTAGGTGTCGGCTCATCGCATATTCATACAACCCCTCCTGGAGGGCCTTTCTTCCGCGATGTAGGCGAGACATGACGGTTCCTATCGGAATGTCAAGGATTTCGGCAATTTCCTTGTACGAAAACTGCTCAACATCGCTCAGGAGCACGGGCATCAGGAACGATTCGGGAAGATTTTCCAGCGCTTCGCGAACCTCTGATTCCGGAAACATGTCCATCAATTGATCTTCGGCACTGCCCGACAACTGGGACAGTTGCGGAAGTCGTTGGTACAGAAAGAGATTATCCACATCCTTTAATTCGGATTCCTGTGGGCGCCGCTGCTTGGCCCGATAATTATTGATGAAGGTGTTGGTGAGAATGCGAAACAGCCATGCCCGAAGGTTTGTACCTTCGTCAAAGGTCGCAAAACTTCGATATGCCTTGAGGTATGTCTCTTGAACTAGGTCTTGGGCATCGGCGGCATTTCTCGTCATTCTCAAGGCAGTTGTATACAGACTGGGGGCAAATTGCATTGCCTCTGAGGCAAACGCGGTTCGATCAGCCATTGAGTTCGGGAGCTGAGAGTTGACGAGGCGCGGAATCAATGGCACTTAAATTATTGACTTCGCCGACCGCAATACCGGTTTCTTTAAACTTGCGCAGTGTCGGCAAGACGCGACTTTCCATAGAACCCACCATTGAATTGTAAGCCTTTACAGCGGTTTCGAGACCGCGCCCTGCTTTATCGACATGTTCAAGCACCGTGTCGACTCGTTCGTAAAGTTCTTTTCCGAGTTGGGCAATTTTCTCGGCGTGTTCAGCAATCTGGAATGCTTGCCAACCTTTGGCTACTGCGAGCAAAAGAGCGAGGAGATTTACCGGTGAAGCGATGAGCACTCGACTTCGCATCGCAACTTCAAGCAGCGCGGGATCGGCGCGTAACGCGTCTGAAAGAAATGACTCGCCTGGAATGAACATAATGACGTACTCGGGAGCCCGATCGAATTGTGTCCAATACTTTTTGTCGGCAAGAACGCGGGCGTGATCTCGCACCGCCTTGGCATGCTCTTGAAGAAGTCGTTGCTGAGTGGCGGTATCGGGTGCTTCTTGTGCACGCAGGTACGCATCAAGCGGAGTCTTGGCGTCGATCACAACGCGGCTGTTGTTTGGCAAGCGAACGACCGCATCCGGTCGCTGAAGCCGGTCGTTGTTGCTGAGCGTTGTCTGCTCGTCAAAATCACAGTAAGGCTCCATGCCGGCAAGTTCAATGACATTACGGAGTTGCTGCTCGCCCCATGCACCACGGGCGCTGCTTGATTTGAGTGCACCATGAAGGGCGGCGGTGGTGTCGGTGAGTTGAGAAATTTGTGCGCTGATGATATTGCTCAGGCCCTTGTTCTCGTCATACGAAGATTGCAAACTGGTGACTGCGCCCCGCAGTTCTTGTAATTGTGAGGCGACAGGATCGAGGAGCGACTTGGTGTCACTGGTAAGGGTTTGCGACCGTGCCTGATACAGCCGGTCAACTTGATTGTTGACATTGTTCAGCGCGTCTTGAGTAACTTGTCGAATTTGGGCATCGATTGCCGTGCGAACCGCGTCGACGAGGGCAACCTGATCTACTGCGGCCACACCGGGCGGCGATGTAACCGGTGAACGCGCTTGTCGCCGAACGAGCAGTACGCCAACGGCGATGACGCAGATAATTAGTACTCCAACGAGAACTTCCACTTCCCTAGTCTGCCATGAGGGTGTGACGGGGAATGACTGCCATAGTCCCTGAACTAGATTGCACCTCATGGCGACACCAAAGAAACACAAAGTTCAAATCACTTATTGCGTTCCTTGAGACTATTCAGATCGCGCCGTGCGTGCGATTTCGGATCTGATTCGTGACTACCAACATGTCATCGTTGATCTCACCCTGAGGATGGGTGAAAAGGGAGTATTTGATGTTGAAGTTGACGGACAGCTGTTGTTTTCCAAGCACGCCGTTAAGCGCCATGCCGAACCGGGAGAGGTTCTTCAACTCTTCAAAAACTTCGTTGGCGCCGACGTACCACTTTACGACCGCTGACAAGGCGAAGCATGTCTGACGTAGTCATCAATTCAACCGGAATGACTATTGATGAAGTCATAGCCATTTGTCGTCTCGATGCCAAGGTTGTCCTATCTGATGAGGCCATTTCAACTCTTGCGACCGCACGTGCGCATATCGACGCGCTCACAGTTTCACCCGAACCTGTATATGGAATTTCAACGGGCTTCGGTGCGCTTGCCACGCGTCACGTTGCGCCCGAATTGCGCGCTCAGTTGCAGCGTTCGCTCATTCGTTCTCATGCCGCGGGTATTGGTGCACCAATCGAGCGGGAGGTAGTTCGGGCCCTAATCACCCTTCGATTAAAAACATTGTGCTCCGGTCGGAGCGGAGTACGACCAATAGTTGCCCAAACAATGGCGGCACTTCTCAATGCTGGAATTACACCGGTGGTGCGAGAATTTGGTTCGCTCGGTTGCAGCGGAGATCTTGCTCCGCTCGCACATTGTGCTTTGGTTCTGATGGGGGAAGGTGAGGCTGTAGATGCCAAGGGAGTGAATCGACCGGTACTTGAATTACTGAGTAAGGAGAAAATTGCTCCACTTGAGTTGCAGGAAAAGGAAGGCCTTGCCCTCATTAACGGCACCGACGGAATGCTCGGGATGCTCATTCTTGCCATTGCCGATCTGACAATGTTGTGCGATTCGCTTGATCTGGTGGCGGCAATGAGTGTTGAAGCGTTGCTCGGCACCGATGCGGTCTTCGCGCCCGAGTTGCATCAGCCGTTACGTCCCCATCCAGGACAGGCAGTAAGCGCCGCCAATATGTATTCAGCACTGAAAAATTCTCCCATCGTGGCATCACATCTCTATGACGACGATCGGGTGCAAGACGCGTATTCACTTCGCTGCGCCCCGCAAGTGGCAGGGGCGATGCGTGACACAATATCGCACGCATCGTTAGTGGCGTCTCGAGAACTTGCAGCCACGGTCGATAATCCGGTGGTGTTGCCCGATGGTCGAGTGAGTTCAAACGGTAACTTTCACGGCGCACCGATTGGCTATGTGCTTGATTATTTGGCGATAGCCGTTGCCGATCTCGGATCGATGTCGGAACGCCGTACCGATCGGATGCTCGACAAGTCACGCTCCAACGGTCTGCCGCCATTTTTGGCCGATGATCCGGGAGTTGATTCCGGATTGATGATCGCCCAATATGTTCAGGCGGCGTTAGTTTCTGACAACAAGCGACTGGCGGTGCCGGCAAGTGTTGATTCCATACCCAGTTCGGCGATGCAGGAGGATCACGTCTCAATGGGTTGGAGCGCTGGCAGGAAGCTGCGGCTCGGAATCGAAAATCTCACCAGAATTATTGCCATCGAGTTGGTGACGGCGGCCCGCGCACTTGACTTGCGAGCGCCACTGCAACCTGGTCCCGTAACTGGCTCAGTCCGCGATCGGCTGCGCGAAGTTGTGGCCGGAGTCGGCCCCGATCGATTTCTTTCGCCGGAGTTGGAATCGGCGGTGGAATTCGTTCGGCTCGGTCGCGTGCTGAACTGATGACGAGCTGAGCCAACGATGAGAGCGTCAACTATTACAAAATTGACGCGAGTTGCCGTGGTCATAACTCTTATTTTCCTGACAGGGTGTGGAACAGCACCTACTTCAACATCGACTTCAACCTCAGATCCGCCTACATCTACAACCTCGAGCCCCCCAACTGCACAGACGCAGGCGTTGGCTCAGTATTGGGTTGCCGACACGTCCCGTGGACTTCGTCTGTATCGCGAATTCGTCCGGCTCGAAATCTCTCCGGACCCGATTACGGCAGCGTTGCGATCACTCGTATCGAGTCAACCAGGAGATCCGGACTACACATCGCTGTGGCCCATTGACACAATGATCAACAGCGTTGCGGTTGTCGCCGATGAGGCAACAATCGACCTCTCATTGACCAAGTTGAATGTCGGTGCCGAGGTTGAGACCATGGCAATTGCACAACTTGTGTGGACCGCTACGGCGGCGGATCCATCAATTACTAAAGTCTGGTTCACCGTGAATGGTGCAAGGGTTGAATCGCTTGCTGGTCATGTGGATTTGCGCAATTCATTTGTGCGTGCGCCGGCGTATGAAGTCGTTTCGCCGGTGTGGATTACCTCCCCGGAACAGGGTGCACATGTCATTGCAACTGGGTTCACACTTAGCGGGTTGGCTTCGACATTTGAGGCAAATGTCGTCTGGAAAGTATTTCAAAATGGGACACTGGTCCGAGAGGGCTTCACTACGGCGGCGGGAGCCGCGCCGGAATGGACACCCTGGAGTGTGACAATCGATGGACTGACGGCCGGTGAATACCAATTTGCGGCGATGGAGTTCTCGGCGATGGACGGGTCGCTGGTTGCCCAAGACACCAAGGACGTGACATTGACGTAATCGAGCCCAATGTATTGGTTCGGTTGATGGTTTACTTTGGATGTTCGGCTGATACTTGACACTTTTTTGAGTCGAATATTGCCTTTTTGTTGGTTAGCTGGCCTCCTTTTTCAGTGATGCCCGTTTTTTGCGGATTGTGTCGGGGTTTTGTCGTGTCACTGATTTGATTAGTTCTGCGCCGTCCCATATTTGTAACAGTTTGGTTTGGACATGAACATCTACTGGTCGGCCTTGGCGGTGTTTACCGACACTGATTTGTTGCCATCCAATGGAAATCACGCCGTTCGATGCGACTCGTCTGGCGACCCAATCATCACCATCTCGGGGTGGAATGTCAGTTGCCGTCCCATCGGCCGGTCGACCCCCAGGCATGACAACGAATCGTTGTAGGGGTGTCATCATTGCCAACGATTGATGTGGACGCGTCGAGTTGTATTGATGTACCCATGCATCCAATTCGCTTTGAGCGTCAGCCATCGTGTTGAACATCCGTCCGATCAGGAACTCTTGGCGTAACGTTCGATGAAACCGTTCGATTTTGCCTGTCGTTGTCGGTGACCGGGGTGCAGTCAACAAATGATCGATCCCGTTTTCACGGCAGATCCGATCGAATAGCACCTCGGTGTGATTTCGCCCGAAACGACCGGTGAACACCTTGCCGTTATCGGTTAACAGTTCCTGGGGTACCCCATGGGTTTGCAGTGCTTTGACGAACACCCCGCACACGCTGCGAGCATTGGCCCGAACCATCAAACCCGCCGACACACAAAACCGGGAATGATCATCAACACCAGTCAAACATTTCAACTCGGTGCCATCGGCCAGCAAAATCCCGCCAACAACATCCATCTGCCACAACTCCATCGGTAGTCCACGTTCCCACCGTTTAAACTTCTCACTGCGACGCTTCCGAGCCCCCGGCTCAATCAACCCGGCCCGTCGAATAGCCCGATAAATACCTGACAGCGACGGCAACGGCACCACCCCATCACGGTCCAACTCATGCAACAGGCGTGCCGGACCCCACGACGGATTCATCCGCCGCAACTCCAACACCTCAACTTCAACAGAGGCAACCATCTGATGCGAACACGACCGCGGACGATGCGAATGATCAACTAACGCCGATAACCCCCGTTTCTCATATTTCAACAACCATGAATGAACCGTCTGACGCGACACATCAAAACGACGCGCCACATCCACAACAGATTCACCATCGCGAATCACCAATAAAACTGCCTGATACCGCTGTTCCATAACACTGAGCTCCATAAGCATGAACTAAGTGTCAAGCATCAACCGAACCCTGCGACAAGGATCAGGCGAAACCATGTAAAGCATCACCCGAACCTGAAATGTAAAGCATCACCCGAACATTTACAACGTAATCGAGCCCAAGATGAGAATCGAACTCACGACCTAC
>CAYGOJ010000002.1:0-52073 GCA_964351545.1 uncultured Acidimicrobium sp. | reverse complement strand
TAGAGCGCCGGTTTCCGGAACCGTAGGTCGCAGGTTCAAGTCCTGCCGAGGGCGCGCTAAAACTCAACCGAGGGCATCCTTCACCAATGAAGCAATCTTTGCCCCGTCGGCCCGCGCCCCGACCCGAGCACGCACGGCCTTAACTACCGCGCCCATTGCCTTCCCACCGGTGGCACCGGATGCCACCGCGTTGGCCACTTCCTCGGCGACAATTGCGCCAAGTTCGTCATCGGCCATCGCCGCGGGCAAATACCTTTCAACAATTGCGGCCTCGGCTCGCTCGCTCAATGCCGCTTCGGTCCGGCCAGCGCCTTCGTAAATCTCCGCCGACTCAACTCGTTTCTTGAGTTCGGCGCGAAGAACCTCCAGGACCTGCTCGTCGGACAACACCTTGGCCGAGTCACCTGCCACCTCAGCATTCATAACTGCCGCCAACACCATTCGCAAAGTCGATGTAACAACTTCCTGACGGGACCGCATTGCCGCAGTCAGGTCGACCTTGAGTTGTTCCTTAATCGATGTCATCCGACCATTCTGCCTTACCCGGCGCCCCTACACTTTGTATTTGTCATGACCAATACAACGTTCGAACTATTCTTCGCCATCCTCAGTGTGGCCACCCTGATTGGGGCAGTCATCATTTTGGTGGCTCGGGTGCTGTATCGAAGTTCAATTCGGTGGGCAACTTCAACGATCGACGCATTTTCGCCGCTCGCTCGCCCGCTGGCAGCAGCAATTGCCACAACCTGCATGCTGGGAAGTTTGTATTTCTCGGAAATCGTGAATTATGTGCCATGCCGCTTGTGTTGGTATCAGCGAATCATGATGTACCCACTGGCGGTCATTCTCATCATCGCCGCGGTGCGGCGTGATTCGAAAATCGGCTGGTATGCCGCCCCACTCGCCGCCATTGGCGGGTCGATATCGATCTATCATTGGCTATTAGAACGGTTTCCCAATCTCGATTCCGGTGCATGCGAGGTGACAGTTCCGTGCGAATTTGTATGGTTTGAGAATTTTGGATTCGTCACATTACCGTTCATGGCGTTCACGGGGTTTCTGGCCGTCATAGTTTTCACCACAATTCCACATCCAACGACAACACTGGAGTATCAATGAGCACTCGAACCAAAAGGAATCGTGGCGGAGCATCGGGCAGGGCCGTCTGGACCATCGGCGCGATCATCGTTGGGGTAATCGCCGTTGCAGCGATCGTGTCGGTCACATCTTCTTCCGACACCGGAAGTGCACCAGGAGTATCGTCTGAATTTTCTGCCGTCACAGTGACGGGCGATGTTCTTCCGCCTCATAACGCAGATGTCGCCGATTCTGCTGTCGGAGTCGTGGCACCCGTGCTTACCGGCAAGGGCTTTGCTGGAAATATCGTGACGACTACCCCTGGTACACCGACGCTTTTAGTGTTTCTTGCCCACTGGTGCCCATTCTGCCAAGAGGAAGTTCCGTTGCTTGTGGAGTGGGAGGAATCGGGCGACATGCCCCTTGGCGTAGATGTCATTGCTATCGCCACGGCAACTGATTCTGCGAAACCCAATTACCCGCCATCGGCTTGGCTGGCACGGGAAAACTTCCCGGTGCTTTGGCCGGTTATGGCGGACGACCAAGAAAGAACAGCCGGCCAAGCCTTCGGTTTGTCGGCATATCCTTTTTTCGTATTGTTGGATGCCGAAGGCAAGGTAGTACGACGGATGAGCGGAATCGTCCCCAAGGACGAGCTGACAGCCTTGGTCCAAACCGTAGCAACTTCGTAGTTTGGAGAGGAAATAATCCGTCACAGAGCAAAGTCAAAGTTGGGAATCATTCTCATTATTGCTAGCTTGAAACAACGAAATTAACTCTAAGAAGTTTGGTGATCGTTTCGGTCGCCGCGATCGCCATTACCGGTTGCTCGAGCTCCAGTTTGTCCGACCGCCCCACCGTCGTGGTCTCCTACAGCGTGCTCGGGGATGTCGTATCTCAACTTGTTGGTGACGCCGCCGAGGTGAAGGTGATCATTCCAAATGGGGTCGATCCCCATGAATTCGAACCATCGGCAAAAAATGTAGAGACAATCAACAACGCGACGCTCATCGTCGTCAATGGCGCCAATCTCGAAGAGCGTCTGGTTGGCATCCTTGAACAAGCGAATCACATGGGCGTTGGCATGTTCACGATGGTTGACCATCTCAGAACAAGGAGCCTGACGGTCGATGGAACCAAAACAATTGATCCACATCTGTGGCTAGATCCAATGTCAATGTATCAAGCAATTCCGGAGCTAGCAGCGGAGCTAGGTGCGAGACTTAATGCAGATCTAACTACTCGGGCGATCCAATTGCAACAAGATCTGACCGATCTAAATTCTGAAGCTGCAAGAATTGTTTCGAGTATCAGAAATTGCACGCTTGTCACGGGTCACGATGAGATGGGATACTTTGCGGCGCGATACGGCTGCACCGTTATCGGCGCGATCATTCCAGGACTGTCCACATCGGCCGAGGCAACCGCCGGACAAGTTGCCGAATTGAAACAACTCGCCTCTGCCACCGGAGTACGTGCAATTTTTGTCGACGCTGGAGCACCGTCGCAAGTGGCCAAACAACTTGCGCGGGAGCTAGGCGTCGAATTCGTAGTTCTTTCCACTCATAGGCTCGAAGGCGGCGATCACTACAGGGAATTCATCCTGCGAATCTCAAATCGAATTGTCGAGGCACTTAACTAACACGACATGATGAACTTCTTTCTGCAACCATTCTTTGACAATGAGTTCCTGCGCCATGCCCTGTACGCCGGAGTTCTCGTGTCGCTGATATGTGCCGTTGCCGGAACATTTGTCGTGCTGCGTGGTCTTGCATTTATTGGTGACGCGCTCGCCCACGGGGTGTTGCCGGGCATCGCAACAGCCCTGATTCTCGGAGTTTCGGGCGTGTTCGGAGCCATGGTCGGAGCGGCCGTGATGATGGGTGGCGTCAACGTCGTTACCCGAAAATTGCGCCTCACTGGCGACACCTCGGTCGGGCTCTTATTTGTCGGCATGCTCGCGCTCGGCGTCATGATCACTTCGCGGTCGCAGTCATTTTCGGGAGACCTCACCCGAATTCTCTTTGGCGAATTGCTCGGTGTGTCGTGGTCACAACTTGCTTGGCAGACCGCGGCATTCGTATCTGTTGCCATTACCGCGTGGGTGTGCCGCCGACCGTTTCTACTACTTTGCGTAGATGAGGGACTGACGGAATCATCAGGGTTTTCAGTCCGCAAGTTTCATGCCATCATGCTCACGCTCGTGGCGATAACAATTGTGGCCAGCTTTCAGACCGTCGGCACCTTGCTTGTGCTCGGAATGCTCATTGCCCCGTCCGCCACCGGGGCCCTGGTCTCTCGCCGACTTTCGACAATGATCATCGTTGCCGCGGTTTGCGGCAGTATCTCCACCTACGTCGGCCTACTCATTAGTTTTCATGCCGACTTGGCCGCCGGCGCAAGCATCGTCTTGAGCGCAGTCGTTCTATTTGCACTCACCGCGGCGATACGCGAATTTCGATCCACGTTGCGGCGTGCCATTCAATCGGATGACGAACTTCCCCATCAGCACACTCACATGCACATATGACAGACAGCACCATCACCACCCAGTCGCTGTCGGTTGGATACGACCGTCGTCAAGTCGTTGGCCATATGACCTTTGATCTGATTCCGGGAAATCTCATGGTGCTGATTGGCACTAATGGCTCTGGTAAGTCGACACTGCTCAAGACACTTGCCGGAATGCTCGCGCCACTTTCTGGAAAAGTCTCAATTCTTGGCCAAAATCCAGGCGCACTACCTTCTCGAGTTGCATTTCTGCCGCAGCATCCAGTTTCGTCGCACACTTTGCCACTTCGAGCGGAGGATGTCGTCGGGATGGGTCGCTTCGCCAACCTCGGACTACTCAAGCGAAGTACGCGAGCCGATCAAGTCATTATTGACGAGTCGATGATCAGAACGGGAGTTCATGATTTCGCCAAATTGCCGCTGCGGTCTCTATCCGGCGGTCAACAACAGCGCACGCATCTCGCCCAAGTCCTCGCTCGTCGGGCGGAGGTGTTACTACTCGATGAACCCACCGCCGGACTGGATGTGAATGGTCGTGGCGCCGTGGCCAATCTGATTTCTCAGGAGCGTTCGCGTGGGGTAACCGTGGTCATGGCAACGCACGAAATTTCGGACGCCGATAACGCCAACATCGTGATGTTATTGGCGCAACGAGTGGTGGCGGTCGGCCCACCGAAGGATGTATTGCGCGACGACCATCTGCGCGAGTGTTTTGGCTTCACCCAGCCACACTAATTCTCTACTTCTTTCGACGGCTTTCCTCGAGATTAAGCAACTGTTTTTTCATTTTCAATCCGAGCGCGTATCCACCCAATGAACCGTCGGCAGATACGACCCGATGGCAAGGCACAATGATTGGTATCGGGTTCTTTCCGTTTGCCGATCCGACCGCTCGACAAGCCTTTGGGTTACCAATACTTTGAGCCTGCTCACCATATGAGATTGTCTTGCCATACGGAATTTGCTCAAGTGCTTTCCACGACTCAATTTGAAACTCAGTTCCACGTAAGTCCAACGGAACTGTAAACGAAGTTCGTCTGCCGGAAAAGTATTCGGCGAGTTGTTTACGAGTTGTAGCCAAAACTCGTTGTGCCGAAGAATCCTTGGCCGTGGCCCGATGCGAGGCAGCCGCCTTACCTACATCAATGCTCAGTAACCCATCTCGAGATGCCGCTAATCGAAGCTTGCCTACCGGCGAGGCCACAACAAGTTCATTGCGTACGGTCGATGATGTAGTCATATGGCTGAATCTAGTTGATTTGTCAAACCTGCCACACTTAAAGCATGCCCACTGTGACTATGACCAATATTCAAAGCCCGGCCGTCAAACGAATCGCTCTCGTGGCCCACGACAACATGAAAGATGAAATGTTGGAGTGGTCCGCAGAACACAAATCCGAATTAAGCCGACACACGCTTATTGGAACCGGCAACACCGGACGAATGGTCCAGGAACATACCGGATTAACGGTGGAGCAACTTCGTAGAGGCCCCCTTGGCGGCGATCAGCAGTTGGGCGCTCGAATAGCCGAAGGTGAAATCGACATTCTGATGTTCTTTTGGGACCCACTAGAACCCCAACCACATGACCCCGACATCAAAGCTCTGCTTCGAATCGCCGCCGTCTGGAACATCCCCGTGGCCTGTAACCGAGCCAGTGCCGATTTCATCATTTCCTCACCGCTCCTATCGCAGGTTTACGAGCGCCGGGTTCCGGATTATCACTAAAAACTCGGCAGATTGGCTACTAGAGAGATCGTGGCGGTGGTGGCGGTCCGTATTCATTTGCAGATAATTGACTTGGTGTAAGTGCAAACACGAGGTTGACGATCGGACAAATTGTCCACCAGCCATTGTGGCCGGAGTCATGCATTCGTCGCCAACTCAGCGAAAGCGATGGAATGATCAAGGCAAGCGAAACAATTAGCGATAACGAGTCGCTGAGGGACGAAGCACCCAGTTGAACGATCACGCTAAACAAAAACCACCACCAGTAAGCGGGTCTCGAAGCCCTCCCTTTGAAATTGGCAAAGTTTTGAAAGCCAGAACGAATGGCCGCCTGAAACGACATTATGACTTTGCTTCCTCGTTGGCAGGTCGAGGCTCCTTGGGCAGACCGAGTACGCGTTCGCCCACGATATTGCGCTGGATCTGACTTGTGCCGCCCCAAATTGTCTCTGACCGCGAGAAGAAGAATGTTGACATCATCGAACTCGTAGGATATCCGACTCGGCGCCGATCGCGAGTTACCCCCGGCCAACTTCCGTCGCTCGGCCCAGCATCAATGAGCATGGATGGCGCACCAAAAATGTCGAGCGCAAGTTCCATTGCCCGCTGATGCATTTCGCTCCAATACATCTTGTTTGTTGCTCCCAGGGACGCGACTCCCAAATCCTTTCTGTTGGCAAGCGTTGCCCCAAGTGAACGAAGTCCATTGAACCGCAGTATTTGAATCTGTGAGTAATACCGCATCAACCGTTGACGAATTGTTGCATCGAGTATTTTCCCGTTGGCTGAAGCCGCCACCACCATTTTGTTGAATTCTTCTTCAAATCGTCGGTATCCGGTCGTAGCGGTCATGCCGCGTTCGAACGTGAGCGTGCTGTTGGCAACTTTCCAGCCGTTATTTACCCCGCCCACAACATTGTCCTTTGGACATCGCGCGTCGGTAAAAAACACCTCGCAAAACTCTGCGGTTCCATCTGGCTGGACGATGCCCCGAACCTCGACCCCCGCCTGTCGCATTGGAACCAACAAATACGAGATGCCTTTGTGCTTGGGTGCATCCGGATCTGTTCGTGTCAGCAAAAAGCAAAAATCTGCATGATGCCCTCGAGTCGTCCACACCTTTTGACCGTTGATCAACCATTCGCCACCGTCCAACACCGCAGTCGTCGCCAAGCTTGCCAAGTCGCTCCCGCTATTGGGTTCGCTAAAACCCTGACACCAACTCATCTTCCCACTCAAAATTTGGGGCAGAAATTCCCTTTTCTGTTCCTCGGTTCCCCATTGCAAAAGTGTTGGACCTACGAGTGTGTCGCCGAAGAAGTCGGCCCTCATCGGCGCCCTGGCGCGGGCAAATTCTTCCGAAAGAACAACGCCTTCAAGAACGGACAGACCCTTTCCGCCGTACTCCTTTGGCCATGTGGCACAGATCCATCCGCCACCGAAGAGACGCTCTGGCCATTGCTCATTGAACAGCTTTCGATCGGCCGGCGACATTTCAAAGCCTTCGTCGAACCAACCCTCGGGCAAATTGGCTTCTAACCAAAGGCGAACCTCGGATCGAAATATTTCGACTTCGGGGGTATATGTGATCATGGCTCCAGTATGCCTTGTCGTCGTCCTCCGCGTCCAACGGCATAGAGTGCGTTCGTGACCGTCACCGAAAATGTTTCAGTCGTCAGCGAACGATGGACGCACCAGTGGAAGGAACTCATCGAGGAAGTTATCGACACCGGTTTATGCACGGGATGCGCCGCTTGTGTGATTTCTTGCCCGCACGAGGTGATCGGCTACAAACACGAAGAGGGCAACTACAAGCCATTCCACCTTGAGGATGAACTCGGTCCTGGGAACTGCACGCACGGCGAAAAGGGCTGCACGAGTTGTACCCGAGCGTGTCCGCGATTTCGCACATGGGAACCCGATGCGGACATTCAACTATTCGGGCGCAAGCGTAACGACGACGAAATGTATGGCCAGTTTCGCCAGTTATTGCTATGTCAGGCTCAGGACAAATCGGTCCACCAGAAAGGTCAAGACGGCGGATTTGTTGGCGCCATGTTGATCTGGTTGATGAACAATGATTACATCGACGCTGCGCTCACCAGTTTCCTTGAAGGCGACGGATCAACATGGAAGGCGACGCCGGGGATTGCCCACAACCCAGAGGAAGTGCTCGCATCCTCTGGCAGCCGCTACACATATTCGGCCAACACCTTGGCGCTCAAACAGGCTCAGGTTGAGGGCTTAAGCAGAGTCGCACTCGTCGGGATGAGTTGTCAGTCTTCGGCACTTCCGATCATGTGGAAGCGCAAGGTCGGAAAAGTCTCCAAACCATTTCTGTTCAATATTGGTCTGCTGTGCTCCAAGACCTTCGATGACGCGATTTTCGAAGAACTTTTCTTGGCCAAATATGGTTTGAAAAAAGAAGAGATGGCAAAGATGAATATCAAGGGGGTGTTTCAGATTTGGATGAAGGATGGCTCATATCACGAGATCGACCTCAAGGAATGTCATCAGTGGACCCGAGAGGGTTGCAAGATGTGTCCCGACTTTGCGGCCGAACACGCGGACATCTCGACCGGTGGAATCGGCGAAGACAACGACTGGACACTATGTATCGTTCGAACCGAACTTGGCCAAGAAGTTATGGATCGAATGATCAAAGATGGCTCGGTCATCGCCAGGCCGGCAGAGACCGACGCCACGGCGATGCGATTACTGAAGTTGCTCAGCACAGTCAGTCGACGCCGCTGGCCGGCGTTTGCCGATAGTGCGCCAATCGTTGGCGTACCACCACCGAAGAAAAAAATTGATGCCTCAGTGCCGACTGCGCACTAATTCGCCTGCGGTTGCAAATATTTCATCCAGCATTGGCTCGGTCAGTTTTCCGGTAAATGTGTTTTGTTGACTTGGGTGATACGAACACAGCAACGTATATCTCTCGGTCGATACCAGCTTTCCATGCCCAAATTTCGGGCGCGGTCGTAATTCGAGTTGTTCGCAAACTGCGTGAAATGCAAACGCTCCAAGACACACGACAACCGTGGCGCCCGTAAGCAAGTCAAGTTCCGTTTCTAAATAGTGTGCGCAATTGGCACGCTCGCCAGGTGTCGGTCTGTTGCCCGGTGGTGCGCACTTCACGGCGACGGTGACCCACGCATTGCGGAGAACCAACCCATCTCCACGATGCACCGAACTGGCTTGACTAGCAAGCCCGGCGCGATACATAGCCCGATACAACCACTCACCACTCCGATCGCCGGTGAAAACCCGGCCGGTGCGATTTGCCCCGTGAGCGCCGGGGGCCAATCCCACAATCACTATTTGGGCACATGGATCGCCGAATCCTGATATCGGCTTTCCCCAATATGTTTCGTCACGAAATGAGGCTCGCTTTTCTACCGCTACCGATTCACACCAAGACAACAACCGCGGGCAATTCCGACAGTGCACGATCCGATCAGCGAGAATTTCCAACTCACCCATAGAGGCGACGATACGCCAATCGCATCCAGGTTGACCCCCGGCTGGTTGACCCCAAGTACATTGGCTAGTTGGTTATGTCGAAAAAACCGTCCCACAAGTCTTCCCCCGTTTCAACCGTGATCCTGCTCGTTCGGCACGGACAGACCTCGACCACGGGAAAGGTGCTTCCGGGGCGAGCATTGGGACTACATCTGTCCGGAACTGGACGAGCGGAGGCTGAAGGTGTCGCCTCGCGACTTGGCGAATTAAAGAAGGTTGCCGCAATATATTCCTCGCCCCTCGAACGGGCGCGGGAAACCGCAGCCCCCATCGCCACCGCGCTGAACGTCAAGATCCACATTCACAAAGGTCTTCTGGAATGCGATTTTGGTGATTGGACGGGCATGCATCTATCGACGCTGATGAAGAAACCGGAGTGGAATACCGTGCAGCGCGCGCCAAGTTCATTTCGGTTTCCAAACGGTGAAAGTTTCTCGGAAATGCAAACTCGCTTTGTGACGGCCCTTGACGATATTCGTTCTCGGCACCGAGGAAAAGTTGTCATTTGCGTATCACATGCCGACCCAATTAAGTCTGCGGTCGCGCATGCCATTGGTACCCACCTCGATCTCTTCCAGCGAATCGTCATTAGCACTTGTTCGGTAAGTGCGATTGCCTACGCCGATTCTGGGCCGATAGTGCTGACGGTGAACTCAATCGGCGGGTCTCTCGGAGAACTTCGACCATCATGAGTGTTTTCTACGACTTCGACAAGACCAACGCATTCACCACCGGTGCCCTGGGCGCTCCGGGCGAGCGAATTTTTCTGTTGCAAGTTCGCGCCGATAGCAGACGCGTGACGCTGAAGTGCGAAAAACAGCAGGTCGCCGCAATTTCTCAGTATCTGCGCCAGTTGCTAGCCGATGCTCCCGATGTTGAGGACCGCCCACTCGATGATGCCATGCAATTAGCGTCGCCTCTCGATGTGGAATTTGTACTCGGGACAGTTGGACTTGCATACGATCAACGGAGCGATCGATTGGTGCTTCAACTAGATGAAATATCCCCCACAACCGAGGACGGCGAACCGGACCCAGAATTTGACCCCGGTCGAGTGCGGGCGTTCATCACCCGCGGTCAGGCCGCGGCCTTTTGTGAACATGCCGATGACGTTGTTGCGGCTGGGCGACCGCTCTGTGTCTTTTGCGGACTGCCAATCAATGTCGATGGTCACATGTGCCCGCGAATGAACTGATTTTCGAGGGCGACGCGATGTCGCTCCTACAAAAGGGCAACATTGAAATTGTCCATCGCATGCCGTATAGCAGCAACGCCACCTTTCTCGCCACGGTCACCCTAAACGAATTGAGTACGCCGGTGATCTACAAACCGATGCGCGGCGAACGACCACTGTGGGATTTTCCACCGGGTCTACATCGTCGCGAGGTGGCCGCCTATCTATTATCCGAGTCGCTCGGTTTTCATTTTGTGCCGCCCACCGTCCTTCGGGATGGCCCTGCCGGCGAGGGATCGGTTCAGTTCTTTATCGATGCCGACTTAGAGGCGCACTACTTCACATTGTTCGAGAAACATCCGGAATTGCATGAGGTGTTTCGCACCATCTGTGCTTTCGACATTGTGATCAACAACACCGACCGTAAAGCCGGGCATTGTCTGATTGACAAGCGGCAACAGGTTTGGGCCATTGATCACGGTGTGTCGTTTTCCTCAGATTTCAAATTGCGTACCGTCATATGGGAATTCGGTGGTGAGACACTTCCCGAGAATGTGCGTGAACCCATCGCAATGTTGGCCACCAAGGTTCCACTTGAGGTTGCAACCTTGCTCGAAGATGACGAGATCACGGCTCTGCAGGAGCGCGCCAAGTGGCTTGCCGACAACGGGGTCCTTCCGGCGGATCGAAGCCGATCCCGCTACCCATGGCCGCTCGTATAACAAATGCCTTCAGAAGATGTGAACAACGACGATGTGAACAACGACGATGTGAACAACGACATTGCCGAGCTTGTTAGTCGAGCCGACCTGGACGGCCTCATCCGGCTGATCGACGCCGCGTGTACGAAGCGCGACTGGCAGCAACTTTTCAATGTCCGCAATGCGTGTCGAGCCGCGGTGCACAGCGGGCGTCAACTATGGCCGGCCGCTACCTTGGCCGAATACCGACTCGCGCTCCGTGCGCCAGCCAATTGGGCAACCGAAGTAATCGCCGCCGAGGCCAGCCGATTCACACTTGGACCACTGACCGAGGTCATCGCCCAAGAGCATGTGTGGCAAGAACTAGTCAGTCGCCTTCCGTATAGTCCGCAATCAACATTCGTGGCCTACGAGTGCGCGCTTCGGGGACAAACAATTGACGAACCAGATGCATTGTTTCCGGCACTCGAGATTCCCGTGTCATGTGGGTCGTGGGAACCCGCCTACCAATTGGCGGAATACGCCGACAACGAGGCCACGTTCCCCGCACCGCCACTTCCGGCCTCATCGAATGCGAAATCGGTATCCACTTCTGTAGGTCAACAACTTGCTGACCCAAAAATTTCGCAGGCGGCATTTCACCTGGTTGATGCATGGATCGTCCAGTCAAACGGAAAGTGCGAAACGGTGTTGACGGATGGCGATTGCGCTCATGCACTTGGCGCCTTGGGAGTTTCGTCAGCACACTTGCGATCGCTGACCAGTGCATCGGCGATGGCATGGATGGCGTGGGCGAGTGCGAGCGGTGGCGCACACGGTCGGCGGCGCGGGGCGGCTACTGGTCGGCTCAGTGCGTGGTGGATGCTGGCGGCTCTAGACCACTCGTTGGGATCCTGGCCAATATCGAATTTGCAAGCACATGAAATCGCCGAACAATGGACATGGTCGTGGTGGGACTCAGGCGAGCCGCCAACCGGGTGGCAACTACAACTCGTTGCCCACAATGAGACAACGAATCAAGCGTGGGCGATAAATGCAAGTGACGCAAGCTAACTTCGAGATTTAAGCGCCTCAATAAGTTTTGGAATTACCTTGTGGACATCGCCAACAATCCCCAGATCGGCAATTCCAAAAATCGGCGCCTCTTTATCCTTGTTGATCGCAATGATGTTCTTCGATCCCTTCATTCCAACCATGTGCTGTGTGGCTCCCGAAATTCCGACGGCAATGTAGACGGCCGGTTTCACAACTTTGCCGGTCTGACCGACCTGGTAACTGTAGGGAACCCATCCCGCGTCGACGATTGCTCGCGACGCGCCAGGGGCACCTTTCAATAATTTCGCCAGGTCTTCGATCATTGAATACTTGGCTGCCTCACCGAGTCCTCGACCGCCAGAAACGACAATGTTGGCCTCGTCGAGCTTTGGACCGGTGCTCTCTTCGAGGTGGACCGCGACGACGGTGGCCGAACCCTGGCGACCGAGATCTCCGACCGGAGCATCAATTACCTGTGGCGCTGCCCCACCACTTGATTCGGCGACAAAGCTTTTTGGGCGAAACGCGGCAAGAAATGGCGCCTCACCGGTGAATGCGGTGTTGACAAGTGTGTTTCCACCAAAAATGGGTGTCGTAACTACCACTCCATCGGCGATTTCTCCAATATCAACATTATTGGTGAGAACGGTTCGGTCAAGTTTCACCGATAAGCGGGCCATGGTGTCACGGCCCTCATAATTCTGAGGAAAGAAGATGACCGACGGCACTTCACCCCCATCGATTACCGCTTTCATCGCGGCACTCACGGCTACACCCGGCAATTTTCCTGCCAAGTCTCCTGTTGAGTAGACCTTGGTGGCACCGTATTCCCCAAGCTTGCCGACTATGGCCGAAGCGTCGGCACCAACGAAGGCCGAGACTTGCGAGGAAAGGGACCGGGCCTTGGTGAGAAGTTCGAGACTTCCAGATGTTGGAACGCCATTTGACGCCTGGGCGAATACCCAAATGCTGTTGATTGTCATGGGCGTTCCTCAAATCGCTTTCAGATTTTCAAGAAATGCAACAATCTTGCCGTGCGACTCACCATCGTCTTCGAAAATTTGTCCCGCCTTACGGGCCTCGGCCTGAACAACCTTGACGATCTTCTGGTTTGATCCTGTCCAACCAACATTTGTTACGGCCAAGTCGCTGGCGGTAACGGTTTCGATCGGCTTTGTCTTGGCCGCCATGATTCCTTTGAAACTGGGATAGCGAGGTTCAACGACACCGGCCGTCACGGTGACGAGAGCCGGAAGCGGGCACTCGACTTCGTCGTATCCGTTTTCAGTTTGTCGATTCACTTTCAGTACTCCACTTTCAACCATCACCTTTTTGGCGAAAGTGACAGACGCTAGACCTAACAATTCCGCCAACTGCTCGGGCACCGTGCCCGTGTACCCATCGGAGGATTCTGTCCCGGCGATGACAAGATCGATTGCTCCAAGCTTTTTGATTGCAGCGGCGAGAATTCGCGCCGTTGTCAACGCGTCCGAGCCGGCCAGTGCCGGATCCGAAACCAGTACACCCTTCGATGCGCCCATCGCGAGCGCCGTACGCATTCCCGAAACTTCCCCGTTCGGCGCCATCGACACCAGACTTACTTCTCCGTCACCGGCAGTCGCCACAAGTTGCAGGGCCATCTCCACCCCATAGCCGTCAGATTCATCAAGAATAAGTTTTCCAACTCGCTTCAAAGCATTGGTGGAATCATCCAAGGAACCTGGAGTTGCTGGATCAGGGATCTGCTTGACACAGACGACAATGTTCATTCCTACATTGTTACCGATTGGTTTAGCCAAGACCCAACCCAGAATTATCCGATTTCGTGGCTGTGACGCTGGTAACTTTGATGACCTTGCAAATCCTGCTCATCGTCAACTCATTCGCCTCCTCGGTGACACCTCGAAACACCGTCCTGGTACATCAACATTTGGCCCGACATCACGATGTACAGGTTGTGGAAACCAATGAACGCGGACACGCCACACGCTTTGCCCAGGATGCCGCCGCGCGCGGATTGGATTTGGTAGTTGCTTTCGGTGGAGACGGCACGCTCAATGAAGTTGCAACGGGATTGGCGGGGAGTTCTACCGTCTTGGCAATGCTGCCCGGTGGCTCAACAAATGTGTTCGTGCGCAGTTTGGGTTTGTCCAATGATCCAATGGTCGCCCTAGCCCAGATAACAAAGGCCCTCGATAAAGGCGAAATTAAATCCGTCAGTCTTGGCAAGGCGAACGACCGTTACTTCTGCTTTCATGCCGGTGTCGGATATGACGCCGCCGTGGTCGAACAGGTAGAACGTCGAGCATCGTTTAAACGACTAGTTGGCCAACCACTGTTTGCCTATGCGGCACTGCGCACATGGTTCATTTCATACGACCGAAAGTTTCCCCACTTCACCTTAGATATCGACGGCCGACATATACCAAACGGGTTCTTTGCCGTCGTACTTAACTCAAATCCGTACACTTTCATCGGCAAGCATCCGGTCAATTTGTCTGCTTCGGCCGGGCTGGACGAGAAACTTGTCGTTGTGACGTTTCGCAAAATGTCTTCGCTTCTGATGTTGCGAAATCTCTACGGCGCCCTGAGGAAGGAAGGAATATCGACTTCCTCGGGAGTTGACATTCATACGGATGTTGAAAGCGTGACAATTAACTTTCCCGCACCCTTCCCCTTCCAACTTGATGGCGATTACTTAGGAGAGACGACGAACATAGACATTAGGCATTGTCCGAATGCGCTTCGCCTAGTACAGCCTTCGTTTACCGACAATTAACTACCGAGTCTGGCCGTGTCGTTCAGCCAGCACTCGTAAGGCGACGTCCGGTGTATTGGTGCAAATGCCATCAACTCCCCAGTCGATGAGCTCCCCAATTCGCTCTGGATCATCACATGTCCAGGTATTCACGGCGAGCCCGTAGTCATGCAGTAGTGACACCACTCGGCGACTGAGATTTCTTACATTTGGATTCAATGCGCAATGACCCGAATCTTTCAACGATTCCGCGAGGGCACGCACCTCGGATTCGATGACCTGGTTCGTTAACCAAGCGGTGGGCAGCTGGGGCCACTGAGCATGGACAAAGTCCACGGTCTGTCTTCGAAATGACGAAATTAACCACCGTTGCGCCGCACTGCGCTGACGAAGCAGTTCCACCACCATTCCAGCAACCATGTCCGACGAATCGAAGTCTGGTTCGCGTTCGTCATTTTTGATTTCTATATTCACCCACATCCCACTGCATGCGTCGAGAGCTTGGTCCAGGGTCGGAATGTATGCCGGCAACTGACTGCGACTCAGATCCTTAAGCGCAATTGAGTTGGCCAAAACGGCGTTGTGGTGAACCACCAATTCACCCGATTTGCACATGCGCACATCTAGTTCGACCGCGTGAGCCCCCATTTGGGCCGCCCGGCGAAATGCCATCGTTGTATTTTCACGCTCAACGGCGCTTGCGCCGCGATGGGCCATGATCTGAGTGGCGTACGAATTCACCTCAGCACAGTACCTCGGAACAATTTTGACAAAAACCTTGCTTACCCCTTGCAACCGAGAGTGCGGGTGTCTATCGTGACACCGTTGTCCAACCCCGATGCAGGAGATTCACTTGTCAATTCTCGCCACCAGCCTCGCCCTCGGATCAGCCGACTACACATGGAGGATCGAGGCTCTCTGTAAAGACACTGACCCAGAACTTTTCTTCCCCATCGGCAGCACTGGCCAAGCGTTACAGCAAATCTCACGCGCAAAGACCGTATGTGACGAGTGCGGCGTTCGGCGAGAGTGCCTCGAGTTTGCCCTTGACACCAACCAGGACTGCGGGATTTGGGGTGGGACTTCGGAAGAAGAAAGGCGCGATATTCGACGAAAGTTGACCGCCGAGCGACGGGCCGCTCGCGCCAGCGCCTAACAGATCGGGATCTTGAGATCGACGACGGTGCCTTGTCCGTCACTCTCCATCTCAATTTCCGCCTCAACGCCATCGCTGCGAACCGCACGTCGCATCTGAATTGTCCCGGCAAGTTCGGTTGTCACGAGAGTACGCACAATTGAAAGTCCTAGACCGGTTGCCTTACTGAGTTCAAAATCGGGTTGCAGTCCCGTCCCATTGTCAACAACTCGGACGCCAAGCGAATCCTCATCGTGACTCAATGAAACAACTACCGACCCACCAAGACTCCCCTCTGGAAATGCATGGTCGACCGCATTTTGCAACAATTCGAGAATGACGACCGATAACGGTGTGGCCACTGTTGCCGGCAAGCGACCACCTTCGCCCCGCACGATGAAGTGAACGGGTCGATCGGCCGACTGAAGACCTTCCTCTACCAATCGCATCAGTGGTCGAACAATTTCAATGAAGGAAATGTCCTCGCCTGGTTCGCGCGAAAGCGTTTCGTGCACTAGCGCAATCGTTCGAATTCGTCGCACCGATTCGTCCACCGCCTCTTTTGCCTCAGATGAAGTTAATCGTCGGGCCTGTAATCGCAGTAGTGACGAAATTGTCTGTAGATTGTTTTTCACGCGATGGTGAATTTCGCGAATTGTGGCATCCTTAGTGAGAAGCAACCGATCCCGACGCCTCAATTCTGAAACGTCGCGCAACAGCAAGACCCCACCGGTTACCGCCGATCCCTTTGTTGTTTTCTTGAGTAAGGGAATACTCCGCGTCAAAAGCGTGACATCCGCGGCTTGTTCAAACTCCTCGACGACCGGTTCCTTTCGTTCAAAGGCGTGACGGGCCGCCGTTTCGGCTACTCCCAACTCGGCCAGAGTTTGACCAACTGCGTTTGCACTCACCCCGACCCGATGCAGTGCCGATACCGCATTGGGTGATGCGTAGCGTACGCGGGCATCGGAATTCAAGACGATGACTCCGTCACCAACACGAGGCGCGATGCTCGTGTCGGCAACATTGCCGGTGAAGGGGAACAGACCTTGGGCAATCATTTCCGCAAATTCAGAAAATATTTCGGAATACGTCGTTTCCAGTTGCCCCGGACGACGGGCAACATCGGTTACCCATTCGCGAGACAATACGGCAATGACTTCACCCTCGTAGCGCACGGGAATCGTGAGCATGTTTGCGGTGCCGCCAATTGCCTCAACCTTGATCTCGCCAGAACCAATCTCGCCGTTTCGATAGGCAATGTCGAGCAACACCTGTTCCGAATCGCTAGCCCACGTATTGACATAGTCGTCGCGATACAGCGTTTGCCCAGTGGCGGCACGAACTTGTGCACTTATCAGCCACCGGCCGGTGCTGACCGGTAGATACAACAACATGTCGGCGAAACAAAAGTCGGCAAGCATTCCCCATTCCGAAACCAACGCGCTTAGATGCGCGACCGTGTCATTATCGAAGTCGGTGTGTTCGTGAGCAAGTTCAACAAGCGTTGGCAATGCCGAACCTCACTCGGTATCAGCTACCGAAGCCGAGTTTGCGGTCGCCATCGGGCGCCCCAAATTCGACGTACGCAATTTTTGCCGACGGAACTACGACCTGACGCCCACGCCTGTCCGTCACCGTAAAGGTGGTGGACATTCCACTCAATGCGGCTTCGGCCAATGCCTTGGTCTGCGTCACCGATGTCTCATCGTCTTCGATTTCAATCGATATTTCGCGTGGAGCGTGGGTGATACCAATTCGGATGTCCATTTTTGATCTCTTTCTTGTTATGTGACTTTTAGTGCAGCACTGAACACCTTTTTGGGTTTCATCTCAAGTGCCACCCTATTAGCCAATTCAAAAAATATCTGTCCTACTTCACTTTCGGGAGCCACAGCGGCAATAGGTCGACCGTTATCGCCGCCCTCGCGTAGTTCGGTGGTGAGCGGGATCTGGGCGAGAAGTGGGACGCTAAGTTCATCGGCTAGCAACCGACCCCCACCGGAACCAAACAGTTCGTAACGCTTGCCGTCGTCGCCGGTAAACCACGACATGTTCTCAATGATGCCGCGTACCGGAAGGTTTACCTTGGCCGCCATTGCCGCAGCTAGTCGCGCAACCTTTTGAGCGGCCTGCTGGGGAGTTGTCACCACAAGAACTTCGGCGCGCGGCAAAAATTGACTAAGGCTCAATGCAATGTCCCCAGTTCCTGGCGGCATGTCGATCAGCAGAAAGTCTGGTTCGTCCCAAAATACATCGGTGAGGAACTGTTCAAGCGCTTTGTGCAGCATTGGACCGCGCCAGACAACGGCCTGACCGTCTGGCACAAAATATCCGATACTGATACAACGAACTCCCCATGCCTCGGGTGGGAGGAGCATGTTGTCGATGATTACTGGATCTCTATCGGTGCCAAGCATTCGTGGAATCGAGTAACCGTAGATATCCGCATCGACGATGCCAACCTTGTGTCCCATGGCTGCTAGCGCGACCGCGAGGTTGGTAGTCACGCTGCTTTTGCCAACGCCACCCTTTCCAGAGGCAATCAAGATTGGTCGTGTTCGCGATCCAGGCTGGGCAAAGGGAATCTTGCGACCTTCAGCATGACCATGGGCAGGGGTACTTCCCGCCGTGGCTCCCGGATCGCCGTGCAGCAATTCACGCACGGCCACGCGTTCCTGATCCGTCATCACACCAAAATTGAGGCCGACATCGCTGACGCCGTCGAGGGCACGCAACGCGACATTGACTCGCTGTTGAATTTCATTGCGCAATGGACAGCCGGCAATTGTCAGCACAACTGTTAGTTCGATCACGCCATTGCCATTGACTACGACGTCACGCACCATGCCTAGATCGACGATCGAGCGATGCAGTTCCGGGTCTTGTACGGGGCGAAGTGCGTCAATGACCTGTTCGTGCGTTGGTAATGGCATTGATCTCCGACTCGTAAGGCTTCAACTAATTACTACAATCGCCATAGATAGAATACCTCTGTGGCACGGAAATCACTGACCCCGACCAAAACTGTTCTCGGTCAAAACACAATCTCGACATCAATTACGTCGGGCTCGTTTACCGCGACGGTGTCGGCCATCACATCGGCTTTTGGGGACCCAACGCGTCGCGCCGTGTATCTCTTTTCGCGCGAGCACCCCGAAGGTCTCACCGCTGCACAAATCGCCAACGAATTTGATGTCCATCCAAATGTCGCCCGCCATCATTTGGACAAGCTTGCTGCGGGCGGTTATCTCGAAGTTGCGATTGAACATCACAAAGGCGCCGGCGCGGGGCGACCGTCCAAGCGCTATCGAGCTGTCGGCGATTCACCGCATCTTGATTTTCCCGTACGCAGTGATGATCTAGTGCTTTCGCTACTTGGTAAGGCTCTGGCATTGCTGGCGCCGCAAGATGCAGAGGCCATGGCCGAAGAAGTTGGTCAACAATACGGTCGAATCATGGCTGCCGGGCTCACGGGACCGGGCATTTCAGAAAACGGCGTAAATGTCGGGCATCGGTCGTTGCGGTCCGCACTGCAAACCGTGGCAGATGCACTAACCGCGCAAGGTTTTGCCGCCCATACCGACCAACGCAACAACCAACTACGAATCGTCAACAATCACTGTCCGTTTGGCGATGTTGCCATTGAGCACCCGGTTATCTGTGCGGTTGACCGCGGAATGGTGAAAGGAATGCTTACCGCCATTTACGGAGAAACATCGCCGGAAATGTCGGCGTCGCTACCACAGGGCGACACGTTTTGCGCAACTACGGTGTAGTTCGCTTTCCAATACTTAGTCTCCCCAAAAACGCTGTTCCCTGAACGGGTCGCCGTACATGTGATAACCGTTTTGTTCCCAAAATCCTGGAGAATCTTCGGAACGAAGTTCCAGACCACGCAACCATTTCGGCGATTTCCAAAAGTACAGGTGAGGGACGACAAGTCGTACGGGACCACCGTGGATGGACTCAATCTCGTCCCCCTCATATGCGTAGGCAACAATTGCATTGTCGCCGATGACGTCGTCAAGCGGCAGGTTGGCGCTGTAACCAAATTCGGCATGTCCCATCACATGGGTGGCGCGGGTCGAAATCGCGGCTTGGGCAAAGAGATCGCGCACGCGAACCCCCGTCCACGTGGTGTCAAATTTTGACCATTTCGTGACGCAGTGAATATCCGTGGTGATGGTTACCGAATCCATCGACTTCAGTTCGTCGAGGTTTACCGTAAACGGGCGATCAACTAGTCCGGATATTTTCAAGTCCCACTCACCCGGTTTGTAGACCGGCACATCGCCGACGTGGAGGACGGGAAATCTGTCGGTGAGATATTGGCCGGGTGGAAGTCGTGACTCGTCCAAACCTTTGGCCGCAAGTTGTTCCCGATTTCGGTCGAAGAAACCCATAGGTACATTGTGCCGTGGTCGACACTAGATTTCTTGACGATGTCTATCTATCTGGTACGCCATGCCAAGGCCGGCAGAAAAAGCCTGTGGAGTGGTCCCGACCTGACAAGGCCGTTGGACGAGGCGGGGCGAGTGCAGGCAAAGTCGCTGGCTACCAAAATTTCGGCGATGGCGCCAACAAAATTGATGTCAAGCCCATTCTTGCGATGTGTCCAGTCGCTCAACGACCTCAGTGAAATGACTGGACTGCCGATACTTATCGACGAGCGACTCGCCGAGGAAAGCGACATCGCGGAGATAATTCACCTGCTTGAGCAAGCACCCGATCGCGCCGTTATCTGCAGCCACGGCGACATGATTCCAGCGGTCATTCGAACTCTCGAGAATCGCGGCATGACGATCACGACGGCACCGGATTGGCGCAAAGCATCGGTGTGGGTGCTTGAACGAAATCTGAATTCGTTCGTTAGCGCCGCGGCCTGGCCACCCCCGTCAACCCTCTAGTGCCGCGTCGACCTCGGCGACAATCGAGTCCACAAACTCCTGAACAAGTGCTGGCGGATTGAATTCTTGACATATGAGAAGCTCCTCCTTGGCACCCCTGGCGTCGGCGGCGATTCGAAATCGAATAATTCCGAGGAAGCAATGAGCGTCCGGGTAGCGAGAATCGAGCGCGATGGCTCGACCTAGATCTTCGGTTGCGGTGGCAAAGGCGAGGATCTTGAGATCTTCACTTGCGTCTCGCGAGATAAGGGCGATCAGCCATGCCCGATACGTGAGGGCCTCAATATTGTCGGGATCGGTCTTAAGTACTTGAGAATACAGTTCGACCGCCTTGGCTGGATCCGTAAAATTAATTGCTCGAGCCTGAGACAACAGATTTGCCGTGCTGTCGGCGATACCACCGGACAGGCTCTGGCCCGGTAGGCGCTGACCAAATTGTGTGGCCATGAACCAACCGATACTGCTTGCACTTAGGACTACCACAAATGCAATTCCCAACATCTTCAGCCGCGCCGAGCGACGAGGAGATTTACTACCTATATATTCACCGCTAGCCAATTGGGCGATGACGCTTGCGGCTCGAACGGTGTAACCATCGCGTAATGCGACATAGTCGAGTTCGTCAATATCCCCCGCCTCCCATTCACGGTCGAGGTCTCGCAAGGACTGGAGCAGGAATTGTCGTTCGTCACGCAATTCAGTTGGTAGATCACCATTTGGATTTTGATCTGGTTCAGAGATCATGGAGAGCTTTGTCTACCAGTTCGCGATCGGCGACGCTGATATCGGAAACCTTGGAGACCTTCCACCGACGAAATGCCGCGATCAAACCAACCAGTGCGCATACCAACGCAGCAATCGGCAGTGCCCACACCAGTGCATCGATTCCGCTGGAACGAGGCACAAGCAATACCTGCCCCCCGAATCGTTCTTCAACGTAAGCGATGATCTGATCATCGCTGCGCTCTCCGCTCCTCACTTGTCGGGCGATTTCATCGCGCAATGACACCGCCGCCGAAGCACGTGACACGTAAACGCTCTCGCCTTGACAGGTCGGACATGCCAGTCGCTTGGAAATACTGTCGACTCGGTCCTGTTGAGTATGCGGCCCACGATCTCGAGTAGCACCAACTGCCAGCAACAAGCCAACAGCGATCGCCATGACGACCCAAACAATTGGACCCTTGATCTTGTGATCAGATTTCATCCGCCGAATCCCGCCTTTAGTGCGGAAAGCTGCTCGTCTAGCAAACCTTCACTCAACTGTCCGGCAATGCGCAATCTCACGTACCCGTTCGGATCGATTATCCATGTCTCGGGAACCTTGGCCAAACCAAATGCAATTGCGATGGCGCCGTTTTGGTCTCGCAACTTTGGCCAATCGCCACCAAATGTCTGAAAGTATGCCGACACGGAGACGTCGTCGTCGTCGTTGATCACCGTGTATAACTCCGCCGGATCTTGTACCAATGCCTCTCGAGCGGCAAAGGACAGCAGAAATGGATGCTCGTTACGACATGGCACACATGTGGAGTTGAAAAAATTGAGAATCACCCACGACCCCTTACGTCTCGCCAAACTGAACTGCTCATCGTCCAACGTGGTCGTATCCACTGCCGGGGCGGGCTGACCGAGCAATGGCGAATCTGCGTTTTCCGCTGGACTGGGCGATGCATTCCATAGAACCAACAGAAGGGCCACCAGGACCAGCCCGATCGCAACGGAGACTATTCGAGCACCGCGTCGCTCGCTCATACACCCGCCTTTTCCTGCGCGACATCTGAGTCGCTGGGCAACAATGCCGAAGTCGCCGAGGTTGGGCGCCGTCGACGACCGGGAAATGCGGCCAGTAACGTCCCGACAGCCATCAGACCCCCACCGACCCACAGCCACAACACAAGCGGTTTGATAAACACCTTGATTCTTGCCGTGGCCGAATCTTTCAAGACGGGCGGTTCAAGTGTCAGGTAGAGATCTTCGAAAATGCCGGTCTTCACCGAAGGAGTACCAATGTTGATTCCTACATTTGTGTACTTGGTGATCGCCGGCGCATACGCTTGGCCTCCATCTATCTTGACCAACGCGGAGACACTGGTTCTGCGGGCATCGGTGTGTTCGACAAATTTCACAAATTCAAAACTGTGACCGCCAAAGCGGGCCGGAACCCCTGCAATTAAATCAAGTTCTTGGCTGTGTGTGTAACTATTCGAGGCCGCCAGGCTCACCGAAATGAGTATGACGCCGACATGGACAATCATTCCCCCGTTCGTTCGTCCAACCAGACCGCGAAGTCCCTGCCGGCGAGTTGCCAGAATTACTTGTCGCATCGCCGAACCAATTGCAAATCCACCCAGTCCAAACGCCAGCAGCGGTGCCAGCCCGGTGGCGCCAATCGCGATGCACAGGGCCAGTGTCGCAATCCCGCACCATGCCGGCCAAAACAGCCGTTCACGCAACAACTCACCCGAGGCCTTGCGCCAGGGCAAGACGGGCGCTATCGCCATAATTGTCAACAGGGCGATGCCAATCGGCATCGTCATTCGATCAAAAAATGGAGCACCAACAACAATGTTGCGATTCTGAACCGCCTCGATAATCAGTGGAAACACTGTGCCGAGCAAGACGACGAAGGCAAACAAACTAAACAGAACATTGTTGGCTAGAAACGCGCCCTCTCGTGATAATGGCGAGTCAATACTTCCCGGAGATCGAAGACGGTCTCCACGCCAACCGATCAGCGCGATGGATGAAATGACAACCACCGCAAAAAAGGCCAATAGCCATGGGCCAATATTGCTTTCACTAAACGAATGCACGCTGTTGAGAACTCCAGAGCGTGTGAGAAAGGTTCCGAGAATCGTCAGGCTGAAGGTCGAGACAAGTAGCGAAAGGTTCCACACCCGCAACATCCCGCGACGCTCTTGGACCAATACCGAGTGGATGTATGCCGTGGCGGTGATCCAAGGTAAAAGCGACGCATTCTCTACCGGATCCCATGCCCACACCCCGCTCCATCCGAGTACCTCATAACTCCACCAGCCGCCGAGCACGATTCCGACCGTGAGAAAGCCCCAGGCAAACAATGTCCACCGTCGAGTCGCCAATAGCCAGCCCTCACCCAGTCGTCCGGTGATCAGTGCCGCTATGGCGAAGGCGAACGGCACGGTCATCCCTACATATCCCAGATACAGAAGTGGTGGGTGAAACATCACCAGGAGATGGTTCTGCAGTAGCGGATTTGGCCCGGCTCCATCAACCACACCTTGAGCGCCGGCTGTGAAGGGGCTGGCAGGTCCAAACGACAAAAGGAAGAAAAACGCCTGGACGATGAACATCACGGCCATTGCCCAACGCGACAACACATCATCCAATCGGCGCCGCAACCAAAAAACGATCGCCAATGTGTAGCCGGATAAGACCAGCACCCACAGCAAGATTGACCCTTCGAGGGCGCTCCAAACCGCTGCAAAATTGTAGAGAGGCGGGGTCGAAGTGGAGCCAACTTTCTGCACATAGGAGAGCGAAAAGTCGCGAGTAATCATCGCGTACTCCATGGTCCCAAACGCAAACACTGCGGCGGCAAAGGAAAGAACCGCGAATCGTGGAATAAGCCTTGCCACTTTTTGGTCTTGCGAGCGCACGCTGGCAATGGATGCAATCGCCCCAAACACCGCTCCAACAATTCCAACTAATAGGAGTGCTCGCCCGAGCGGACCACTCACCCCGCTACTGGCGAACACGCTTCGGCCTCGGCTTGGGCAATTCGGTCTTCGTTAACTGCCACATAGTCATTTGAATGTTTAACTTCGATGCGCACAGCTTTGAATATTCCCCCAACGAGGCGACCCTGGGCCACGACCGGAATACATTCCTGAAAGATCCCTCCCGGTTGGCCCGAATACACGACATGAAGGGTTTTGTGGTTGAACGACAGCGAAAAGGCGGTCGCCCCGTCCACCGAGGTCAACGACCCGCGATCCACGGTTCCTTGCACTCGCAATTGTCGGCCCGGTTCGCAGCCGTCTCTAACTCCGATCTCATCGACGTTGCAGTAGTAGTCAATCGCAGAGGTAAGAAACTTTGTGACGATCACCGCCCCACCTACAAGTATGAGGGCAATCAGGGCGATCGATATGTAGCTGGCTTTCCTACGGCGAGGTGCTACGGGTGCGTCGTCGGAAGATGTTCGCGGACTTAGATCCACGGTTTGTCCTCGTCGGCAACTTGACGTGATAACAGTCGACCACGATGAATCGTCACGACAACAAGTACCAAAATTGACCCGCCGGTGACGATATAACTGAGCACGATGAACCCGGCATCACTCATACAACAACTCCATCGTGGTCGTTCCTTCGTTCACGGATTGCTGCCTCCAGACCCTTTTCGCCGACCACATCACGCATCAAAAGCAAACGTTGTCGATGAATGACCAGCCAGAGAAATGTGAAGGTGAACGCCAGTACTCCACTAAATAATGTGAACAGCATCAGCCCATCCATTTTTACGTCGCCGTCCGGACGGAGAACACTCGCGCTTTGATGCAGTGAACGCCACAGCACAACGCTGAAATGCACAAGCGGGATTTCCAGAACTGCCAACGCAGCAATCACCGCCGATCGCTGCGCGCGCTGCTGAGGCGATCCGCCCAATCCCCGAACCGCGAGGTATCCAAGGTAGGTGACGAAGAGAAATGAGGTGGTCGTAAGGCGGGGGTCCCATACCCAATAGGTTCCCCATGTCAGGCGACCCCACAAACTTCCGCTGATCAGCGTCATCGCCATAAACAAAACCCCGACCTCGGCGCTCGCCCCAGCGACGCGATCGAGCGCAAGCGATGGTTTCTTCCTTACTAGCCAAGCAAGCGATGCCACGCCGGTGACGACGAAGGCCATGTATGCAATCCATGCCGTTGGCACATGCACATACATGATCCGCACCGCGTCGCCCTGATTTACATCTGCCGGGGTGAGAAATAGTCCAGACACCAACACCCACGACATCGTCACAATTGCGACAACGCCAATCACTCGAGAAGTAGTGGTGGCGACCCCGCCAACAGCATCCGGTGTCGAGTCGTGCTTCATGTCGTTGTCGCCGTACATCATTCCTCAATCAGTGAGCCAAAGGCATTCAGGCCACCAACTCCGAATACCGCGGCGAATACTGCCAACAACCCAACCCAGGGCCAGCCCTCGGATGTCACCATACCGCTTGTGTTGAATGCGGCTTCGGTCGCTCGAGTTGCACCAATCAATACTGGCGCAATCGCTGGCAGCATCAACAGCGGCAACAAGGTTTCTCGACCGCGCGTGCCCGCGGCCAGGCCGCCAAAAATGGTGCCAACAAAGGACAAACCAAGTGTTGCGCAAAGCATGCAAGTGACCAAAAGCACTACCGACGTCGGTTCGATCTGCACTCGATACAAAACAATCGCCGCTCCAATCAGAGTGGTTTCCAAAATGAGTAACTGAAACACCAGGGCAAGTGCCTTGCCAAGAAATATTCCGGCCGGATCGAAGCCGGCAACTCGCAGGGCATCCAATGCGCCGTCGTCGGTCTCGATCGCAAAGGATCGCTGGACAATAACAAGCAACGAAAACAAAATCGCCAGCCACACAAGACCGCCGGCGACCCGCGCCAGCAGCAAATCATCATCTAAGGCGAAGGCAAACATCACCATTACCAAGGATGCGAACGGCACAATCTGGTTCGTCACCACATGACTGCGAATCTCTATTCGCAAATCTTTTTCTGCAACAACTCGAGCAACTCGAAACACGGATTGAAACTTCACAATGACGCACCAAATATCTGTCCGCCAGAAACCTGCACAACCCTGGTTGCAAGTTGAGTGGAACGCTCAATTTCATGTGACGCAATGACGACGGTGGCCCCCGAGGCGACTGCCTGACGCAGAATCGCATCCAATTCGTCCCGTCCAGTTCCGTCCAGTCCAGCATGAGGCTCGTCTAAGAGCCACAGTTCGGCACGACGAACCACGAGATTGGCGAGCGAGCATCGGCGCTTTTGTCCAGCAGACAACTCTCCAATACGCACATCGGCGAGGCGACCGTTAATTCCCATTCGTGCGAGTGCCGCTTCGGTATCTTCGTCACCAGCACCAACGAGACGTGACCAAAAGTTTACATTTTCGCGAATTGTCAGATCACTGAAGAGTCCGTTGCTGTGACCGAGTAGACCAACTCGACGACGCACTAAATTTCGTTCGGTTCGCAAGTCGTGACCAAGGACCTCCGCGGTCCCTCGAACTATCGGAGTCAGTCCCGCGCAAGTTCGCAATAGCGTAGATTTGCCGGCACCATTTGCGCCTTGCAACAGCAGAATTTCGCCCTTTCTAACCGACAAGGTGATCCCGGCCAACGCCGGAAAGTCTCCGTACACGACAACTGCTTCGCGCATTTCAACAATGCTTTCTATTGTCATAATCTCATCATTTCCGTCATGAACCGATGAAATTTGGCGAACGCTTTTCTAGAAACGCCATGCGTCCTTCAATCGCGTCGTTACTTCCCCACGCACGCTCGCGGGCCTCGTTAACGAGTTCATTAGTTTGCGTACCTGACGCCGAGACCGCGAGCGCCAGCTTGTGTCCGGCAATTGAAAGTGGAGCCAACGCCGATATCTCTTTTGCCAACGAGAGCGCCTCGCTCAAGTTTCCGAGCCGATGCACGGAACCCGTTTGTGCCAATTCGGCCCCGGTATATAGTCGCGCCGTCAGCAACATTGCCCGAGCCACCGACCACGAAAATTCCTGAACGAGTCGCTCCACGGTCCAATGGCTGACCACCAGTCCAAGTTTTGCGGCCGGAATTCCAATAAGGCTCGTTGGGCTCGCCACCCGTAAGTCGCACGAGGACGCTATTTGGGCACCCGCTCCAAGCGCCGGCCCATCAATGCACGCCATCGTCACGATCGGCATAGTGGTCATGGCGTGAAGTACTTCGTGCAAGGCTGAACCAAACTCTTCCTCAGGTGCTCCCGACAAATCGGCGCCCGCACAAAAGGCCGGGGCTACACCGGTAATTATCAGAGCCCTGCCGCCTTTGGCCACGACATCAATTTGCGCCCCGCGGATCGCCAAGAGAGTTGGCAAGTCCACGGAATTGCGACGCTCGGGTCGATTAATGGTGACCACGGCTACTGACTCGTGCCAATCAACGGTGAGTTGCCCGAGACGAATTCCATCTACCATGTAGACGACTTTATGACCTCTCCCGTCCAAGACAACGATCCAATTAGGCGTCGACGAAAGATTATTTCGATCTGGAACAAGCGAGCCATGCGGCTCGGATATCTCTGTTTTGGAATTTCGATTGTTGCCGTCGGAGTCGGTTTGCTGTGGCGATTCACGCCGATGGTCGGAGCCATTGCAACGATGGGATTAATCATTGGCTCGGTCTTATTGGCACCGGCAATTGTTTTGGGATATGCAGTCAAGGCCGCCGATCGAGACGAAGGACTCAATGGAACATAGTAAATGCCAGGAACATCCGGGGGCACGGCGTTGGTAACCTCTGACTAATGGCCACTGCTGGCGAACACCATCCTGCATTCGAAGAGTATTGCGAGTGCATTTTTGAGCTTCGCGAAGACAACCTCGAACTCATTCAAGCCCGCGTGGCGGATCGACTCAATGTGTCGCGTCCTTCCGTTTCGGAAATGATTCATCGAATGGAGGACGAAGGCCTCTTGACGTCAACGGGAAGCAAGATTCGACTCACCGAACTCGGGGAAACTCTCGGCAGTCGGGTCGTGCGTCGACATCGGATTGCGGAGCGCTTCCTCACCGATGTGCTCGGACTTTCCTGGTCAATCGCACATCACGAGGCCTGTAAATGGGAACATGTGATAACTGCCGAAGTCGAATTAGCGATGAACAATCTTCTGGGTACCCCGACCACGTGCCCGCATGGAAATCCAATTCCCGGTTCAAAGTACATCGAACTAGATCTCATTTCACTTTTCAGTATTGAGGTGGGATCGGAATTCACTGTCAACCGAATCCCCGAAGAACTCGAGTTTGCGCCGGGAGTTCTCGACTTCCTAGAACTTTCCCGCATCTCCCCAGGGCGCCGTGGAATCGTCACCGGGTCCCATGCCGACGGATCGCGAACTGTGGACATTGAAGGTAATTCGGTAGATATTGACGCGTTTGCCAGTGCCCGAATTCTCGTCACCGCTTGACGGACCAGCCGTCCGGTAACTACCGGCTATCCGCCTGGAATCAGTTTCAATTAGAAAATCATCGACGGCGGAAGTGCCTGGGCGTGCACCACCGTCAATCGCTGCGTGGCGCGAGTGAGTGCCACATATAACGCCCGCAAACCGTTCTCCTGTGCGGCAACAATTGCACTTGGCTCGACCACGACGACGCCGTCCAATTCCAGACCTTTGACGAGGCTCACCGGCACCACCGTAAGTCGAGAATCCAAGGCGGTGTTATTGGCTCGACCGTGTTCGATGTGGGCCAGCGAAAGTGCGTCTGAAACTGCCTCCGCCATCGAGTCTGGACACACCACGGCAACATTTCCATCGCCAATTGCTTCCAGAATCTGGCGTGTGTGACCAACTACTTCATTGAGTAAGTCGTCATCGGATTCGGCGCGAATGATGAGCGGTGGGAATTCTCCTTGGCGAACCGAACGCGGCGGATGCAACGCCGGTGCCGCAGCACGCATAACCCGATCGGCGAGAGCCATAATTTCTTCCGGAATTCGATAACCGACCGACAAGCTGAATACTTGTGGTTCCCGCTTGTCCGGTAAATACCTAACTATTTCCGACCAAGACTGTGGCGCGAAAACACCGGTCGCCTGAGCAAGGTCGCCAACCACGGTCATAGCGCCGTTGAGCGAACGTCGATTTGCCATTCTCAGTTGCATCGGCGTGAGGTCCTGGATCTCATCAATAATGATGTGACCGTAGAGTCGAATTTCGTCGGACTCGCTTATCTTTCCATTTCGTCTTGGTCGCGGGCCCAATAGACCAAGCGCGGCGTCCAGTATCGCAATGTCGCCGTCGCTCCAGTGAACATCGGCCAAGGTTTCACTTCGCGGACGATAAAGCAACTCGTACTCCTCGATCTCCAACACACCTGAAGCGGCAATGCGGATCAGTGCCTTCGAGCCAAACAAATCGTGCAATAACTCGGCGGGCGTCAGCACTGGCCAAATTCTGGTCACAGCAATGCGGAAGTCTTCGATATCACGTAATGATTCGCGCAGTTGGCCAAGATCAATTTCCGAATCTCGCCTCGTTGCCGCCATGGCCGCGACCATTTCAGTCTCGACCCACCGTTGTGCTGCATTGTGTCGTCGAAAGCGTCGTCGTGCTTCACGCACAATTCGCCCAGACTCCTTAGCCGATAGGCGCAGGTATCCGGCCCCGAAAGGTATGACGAGATCCTCACGCAGTGCCCGCTCGCGATCACTTATTGCCTTGGCCACGACATCAACAATTCGGATGTCGCCCTTGATTCGCTCCACGGCGGTGTCTTCCTTGCGACCAAAACGATGACCCGGCACTAAATCCGCAAGCACAACCTGCGACACTCCAGCCTCGCCGAGCGAAGGCAACACTCGCTCGATATATCGTAGAAACACTCGATTCGGACCGATCACAAGGACGCCCTGCTCTTCCAATGGAAAGCGATAGGTATACAGCAAATAGGCGGCTCGATGTAGCGCTACGACGGTTTTTCCGGTTCCGGGTCCGCCCTGCACGACCATGACCCCATGCTGTGGGGACCTAATTATCTGATCCTGTTCCGCTTGAATGGTCGCCACAATGTCACCGAGTTGGCCCGTGCGACCGCGTGACAACACCGACAACAATGTGCTGTATCCACGCAACCCGGTTGCCGTTTGCTGCACCGTTGTCATGTCTGAACCGCCAAGACCTTCGTCGTGACCGACTCCAAGGTGACCGTCGCCAAACAATTCGTCTTCGATCCCGTGCAGGGTTTGTCCACTCACGGAGAAGTGTCGACGCCGCGCCAATCCCATTGGCTCCCGCCCGGTGGCGCGATAAAAAGGCTCCGCGATCGGCGCCCGCCAATCCACTACCACGGGCTCGCGATTGGTGTCGGCAACCGCCAGACGTCCGATGTGAAAACTTTCGATTCCATCTGGAGTTTCCGCCAGTTTGTCGATTCGCCCAAATACCAATGCGGCATCGCCTAGATCGAGCTGGGTCAGCCTGTTGAGAAGCTGTTCGTCGAAGGCATTTCGCTCGAACCGGGCCTGAAAGGTACCGCCGGTGCTGGCCTCATTGAGGTCTCGAATTCGCCAGGCATCGGTCTTGCTGCGCTCGAGACAGGCATATGCATGGTCGATATAGGCCTGTTCGGCATCGAGGTCGGGGTGCAGTTGGGTCATTTTGGGGTTCATTGATTCTATCGCCTCGCAGAATTAGGCATGCACACATGAAATCTGCGACGATCACGCTTAGTTAGGCGGTGATTTCTGACAGATATTGCGGACATCGGACGCTCTCGGCGGAGGGACAGTTATCTCATTGGACATGAGTTTCGTTCGGTGGTCGGCGGGCCTGGCACTTGTCGTCGGCATGGGAAGTTGTGGTCGGACAAACGACCAACTCAATTTTCAATTCACTTCCGAGTCCTCAATCGCCGTTTTCCCCACTCAACAATTGCCCTCGCCCGACGAGCCGTCTGTCGTAAATAGTTTTTCGACCGACGAAACAACGACCGAACAGATTGCCGCCGAGTTCTCTCGGCTAATCCAATTGCGGTTGCAATGCGGGCGAAAACCCGCAACTTGCCCAGTACATCAAATGACTGCACCCGACAGCGTGTACCGCAGATATCTGCAAGCCCTGATGAAGACTCGTGCCGACGCACATCTTGCTACCCGTCCAGGAGCAGGAAGATTTCGTTTCCGTATAGACAACATTAACTTGTTGAGTTCATTTTCGGCGGAGGTGCACACATGCATCTTTGATTCCCTGGTGGTGTACGACACAAGACGGTCAGACCAAGTCGGAGATGACATCGTTTTCGACGATGATGTGATCTCCGGTCACACAGCCTGGCTAGTAATTGTTCACGACGGCAAATGGAAATGGTCTGAAGCAACCGCCACCGACACAAAGTATGGAGAGGACATATGCGGATTTGGCTCGTGACTAGTTTCGTTTTTGCCACGGCGCTCGGAATGCCGACTACAGGCATTGATATAGCCAACGCCGACGACGCAAGCAACGGCGTGGCGGTGGACATCAGTGCCGCCGTGAATGGAGCACAGATAATGGCCGGGGTGCGAATCGGCGTCCCACCAATCGGCGATACGGATATTGGCAACTGCGAATGGTCGCCAGCAATTCCCCACGATTCGAACATCGGCTATGGAGGACTCGTTTTTAAGCAGATCGGTTCAATTCGTTATCAGCTATACGACTACACCTGCAGCGATCGCACTCCAGCGACGGCGTATTACTGGATACCACAAGTTTCGACTGAAACTCTGGCGGTCGAGGCATCTTCGGTTCTCTACGACAACATCCCCGCGCCGTGGGGCGAGTTCGCGCCTCCCGCACATCGTGGGGTTGTCAAATTAGGAATGTGGTTTTGGGTCAATCCCTTGATTTGGGTTCCGGTGTCGGTAACCGCGTGGGTACCAACTCCAAGCGGGCCGCTTTCCGTTACCACAACTGCAACACCCAAGAAATTGAAGTTTCAACCGGGTGACGGAAATTTGGGCGAGGGAGATATTGAATGCACCGGTCCCGGTCGCTGGTGGCTCGAATTCTTCGGCGACTCACTCGACTCATCTTGTATGTATACATATCAGCACTCATCTGCCCTGCACAGCAGCGGTGCGTACCCCGCTCGGTTGGGTATTGAGTGGCATATAACTTGGCGATCCAATACCGGGGCTAGTGGCACCTTGCCAAATGTCACCATGTATGCATCGCATCAGATTGTTGTCCGCGAGTTGCAAGCACTGACCTCGGAATAACCACTGCAAGCCAAGCGACGTCCGACCGCCCTAATCAATTTCTGATCCGTGTAGTGGTCGGCTCGCTCAGGTGACACACTGTGAATACTCGATCAGATTTTTATCCCCCCTTCAGATTAAAAGAGGCATCCTCCATGGCCGTCAATTCCTCGCGTGAATTCATTCTCATGGAGCGCCGATATGCATCCGTTTTTGCCACGATCACAGACGAGTCGCTGGCCAGCCTTGCGATGGCGTTGCCCGAAAAGCTTCGCGATCCACTGGCAAAGGTGCTGGCACTTCCGGCCGGGTCCTTTAGCGAACCAACCGCGATAGCCACGACCATCCGCCAAGCAATGGTGGCCCGAAGTGCGCATCTCGACACCGGTGTCGTGCTCAGCGAACCATGTACCGAACGCTGCATCGAGATTCTCGGGAGCACCTCCGACGATCCAAATCTCGCCGATCTGCAGTCAAGTGTGGATGAGCTCATCGAATCATTTGGATTGGATGCCGCTCGATTGATGTCCGTGCAATACTCTCTAACACTCGCCGGATTCAA
Organism: uncultured Acidimicrobium sp.; assembly: GCA_964351545.1. Classification (GTDB taxonomy): domain Bacteria; phylum Actinomycetota; class Acidimicrobiia; order Acidimicrobiales; family Ilumatobacteraceae; genus UBA3006. Next base: position 18,976 of record CAYGOJ010000002.1, on the reverse strand, counting down.
GAAACTAATCGCCACCGACGAGCGATTCGCACTGCCAACGACCGCGACGGCCAACTCTCCCCTGCGACCGATCGAGACAGATGCGGTCGCACAGGAAGAGAAGCGCCGACAGCGGGCGGTTCGCAATGAAAAGGAACGACAGTCCCGCGCGCAATCTCAGGCTCAGCGCCGCGCCGCACGCAACCGCGCCTAGATCGCTATTCCGATGCACACAAGGCTCGCATCGTTTGGCCAGCGAGCGCACCTGGTGATTGGTGAGGACGATCGACTCGTTGACATCGAGCATATAAGCAATGGCAAATTGCCCAGCGATCCAATGTCATGCCTCGCGCGTTGGGATGAAATCCGGGCGCTGAGCAAATCGGCGGTGGTGAATGGCGATGCACCAGCTGCATTATTGGAAAAACTCGATTGCCCGGTTCCGCGTCCGCGTCAACTATTTGCGGTCGGGTTAAATTATCGTAAACACGCGGAGGAAATGGGCTCGCCACTCCCAGACTCACCGCTAACATTTGCCAAATTTCAGAGCGCGTTGAATACGCCTGGCGGCGATATTCCGCTTGTTGGTACTACATGTGACTACGAATCCGAGGTGGTCGTTGTCATTTCAATTGGTGGACGCAATATCAGCGAGACGGAGGCATGGAATCACGTCGCCGGACTATGTGTTGGGCAAGACATCAGCGACCGACAATTACAAAATTCGGGCAGACCACCACAGTTCAGCCTGGGAAAAAGCCGGCAAGGTTTCGCCCCAATCGGACCATGGGTTTGCGATGTACGTGACCATCCAAAACGTGATGATTTAATGATCGGATGCACCGTCAATGGCGAAGCTCGCCAAAATGCAACCACGGATGACATGATCTTTGACGTTCCACATCTCGTTTCGTATCTCTCGACGGTTTGTGAATTGTTTCCCGGCGATGTCATTTTTACTGGCACCCCGTCAGGTGTCGGCCACGGTCACAAGCCGCCGGTGTATCTGCGTCCTGGCGACGTCATCGAGACATCGCTCGAATTTGTGGGAACCTTGCGCAATTTCTGCGTCTAGCTCGTCATTCCGCCAAGCCCCACAAGCCCCCTGGCTAATTCAATTTCACCCATGTGACGCAAACCATGCTGGTAAATCCAACACTCCGTCGCGTCAAGCAGGGTGACGCCGTTCTCGCTGGCAACTCGAGCACTAAACGTGTTCGCAACTTGCTGGGGGAAGGGTCTAGTAATTACAACCCTGGTCAGTTCGCTGGAGTCAAGCGACTCCAGCCATGACTCGGTTCGATCGAATACGAGTCTCATGTACTCCTTAAATGCCTCGTAGTCACCTATTCGCTGATGAACCATTTCATCCACTGTTCGATGCTTACCGTGATCGTCAATCTGCATATTTACTTTGGCCTGCCACTCGGCGGTCCAGATCGGCGTCGCACCAGTCATCAACATGAACGACGCATCCATCATGTTCACAATGTGAAATAAGCAAAAGGCGATTGGCACAACGCCCTCCCGCTCGAAGTGATTCACCTGATCAATCGTCATCGTCGAAGTGGCATCTTCATACAACGAATGCAACGCCTTTATCCGTCGTTGCAATGAGTCAAGAATGAGCTCGTTCACGGTTACTCCTTTGCCGATTCGGCGCGTATCAGTGCATCGCGATCCGCTTTCGAAGATTTGCTGCGCAATTCAAAATGGACCTTTGTGATCTGACCGGTAAAACTGAACGGCGGCGAATAGTCGCTCACCACGGGCGAGAGCTGATTATTGCCGATATCCATACCCGTAGAGCCAAGCATCCGCATCACCTTGGGAACTACTCCCGAGCCAACTTCGACTCCGTCGATCAACAAAGTCAGCACCCCACCGCCGTTTCGACGATCGAATCGTGCCTGAATCTGATGTGCTCCCGCCGTGAGCGAAATTGGTGCCGTCACGCGAGTGTGCTTGCTCAGCGCGTTGTAGTCAAAATTCAGTATCCCGTCCTGAATGAAGAACGTGTGGCCAATATTGTGGCTGCCTCGCGAATAGATGACACCTTGTTCCTGATCACCGCCGGTAATCACTTCGGCGGTAATTGTCCAGGATCGACCACCCAACATCGGACTTGCGTCAGTCGGAATGTGCGAAATTGGTGGATAGTACGTGTACTCGGCCAGCGCGTGTGGCGAGCCAGGTCGTGACTTGATCCCGAAAATCTCAAACCCTCGGTCGTCCAATGGCAGCACACCATTTTGGTCAGCCTCTTCCCACCACAGGTCGATAAGTTCGCCAAGTTTTTCTGGATGTTTCGACGATAGGTCATGCGTCTCCGAGAAGTCTTCGTCCAATTTGTACAATCCCCATGTGTCGTCGTCATAAGGCGTGCCGGCATCGTGAAAGGTCACCGCTTTCCATCCGTCCGACCACATCGCACGATGCCCCATCATCTCGAAATACTGAGGCTTTCGTCGAGTGATTCCGTCTCTCGCTGCGATCGTGTACATGATGCTGCTTCCGGCTATCGGCAACTGCTCGTAGCCATTGATGATTGCGCCTGGCTCTATTCCGAGCGCCTCATAGACCGTTGGGGCAATATCGGTGATGTGACAAAACTGGGGTCGAATCTCACCGACCGCAGAGATGCGCTCCGGCCACTGCATAATCAGTGAATCCCGAATGCCACCGCCGTAAGTTTGCGATTTGTACCAACGCGACGGTGTGTTACCGACCTGCGCCCAGCCCCATGGGTAGTTTGAGTGCGCATTTTTCGTGCCGATGTCGTCCAATCTTGTAGCCACGACTTCGTCGACATTTTCAAACTCTCCATTAAAGAAACTGAATTCATCCATCACACCTTGAGGACCACCCTCGCGACTCGCACCATTGTCGGACAGCAAAATAATCAAGGTGTTGTCCAACATCGCACGTTCCTCAAGAAACGACACGAGACGGCCAATTTGGGCATCCGTATGGTCGAGCATCGCCGCGAAGGCCTCCTGCAATCGGCAGGCAAAGAGTTGTTCATTGACAGTGAGTTCGATCCATGGTTTCACTCCTGGATTCCGCGGCGACAATATTGTCTGTGGCGGAATCACGCCAAGTTCAATTTGTCGCTCAAACCACCGCTGCCGATGGATATCCCAACCGTCGTCGAACTTTCCCTTCCACTTGAGCAGATAGTTGTCCGGCGCATGATGAGGAGCGTGTTGAGCACCGAAGGCAAGATACAAAAAGAACGGTCTGTCGGGTCTAATTGAGACAAGATCGCGAATCCACACTGTGGATTGGTCAACAAGATCCTCGCTTAGGTGATAACCCTGCTCCGGTGTTCGAGGGGGAAGAATGTGCTGATTGTCGCGAGTTAGTTCCGGATAGAACTGATCGGTTTCGCCTTGCATGAAACCGTAGAAACGATCGAAGCCCTTCTGCAATGGCCAATTGTGATGTGGTCCGGCCGCCGAGCATTCTTCCATCGGCGCCAGATGCCATTTACCGGCTGCAAAGGTCGCATAGCCCTGGGTCCGAAGAACTTCTGCCATCGTTGCCGCTTTCGGGGTGATCCCGCCCCGCATATTCGGGAATCCGGTGTTCCAATTGGAAACTCCACGCATCCCAACGGCGTGATGATTTCGACCTGTGAGAAGACATGCCCGTGAAGGCGAACACAGCGCGGTGGTGTGAAAACCCGTGAACCGAATGCCTCTCGCCGCCAATCGATCGATGTTTGGCGTCTGCAGCAAACTTCCGAAACAACCCGGATGAGCAAATCCCATGTCGTCCAACACGATGGTGATGACATTTGGACCACCGAGCCCAGCCGGCAGTTTCGGCCAAGCAGGTACAGACTCGAGATGAGTTTGACCGATCGTGCCGGCAAAGTCTTGTTCAGAAACGCCCATTTGCTCCCCTTGACCACACTCTATGTTCTGTCATACACTATGTCAAAATATGGCAAGCATCGCGTCCATTAGCCACGACGGTCGCATCCTGCGCCGCGAACGCAACCGTGAAACAATCGTGGCGGCACTACTTGGCCTCTACGACAGAGGGCAAATCGATGTGAGCGCGGCCGAGATCGCCATCGAGGCCGGACTTTCGGAACGATCGCTGTTTAGATACTTTGACGACGTTAATGACCTTTATCGCACCGCATGCGACGCTCAGTTTGAACGAATCTCGCTCTTTACCAACATCAGCGAGCTCGGTCGCGGATCGGTGACAGAAAAGATTGAGCACTTCGTGGATCAGCGCATGCGGTTGTTCAAGCAGGTCGGAACGATTGGACGAGTCGCGCGCGCCCACTCGCACCGAGTACCCGCAATCCATAGGCAGCTCAGTAAAGGGCGCAGAATCTTGCGCGATCAAATGTTGCAGCACTTTGAAGCCGAACTGGAATCACTAGGACGGCAAGAACGGATTGCGGCGATCGCGGCGATCGACGTATTGTCTTCGTTTGAGTCATACGAACTCATGCGCCATGACCAAGGATTGTCTGAAGCCGCGATCAAATCGGCGCTCACCATTTCGCTGACAAAGTCCCTCAAGCATACGAAACGAACAACCTAGGAGTCACCAATGAAGACACTTCGCACACCCGACGATCGATTTGAAAATCTCGCCGAATTCAACTTTGCACCGCACTATGCACAAATCGCCGATGGCGACGGCGGAGAGTTGCGAGTCCACTACCTAGATGAGGGACCACAGGATGCAAACCCTGTGCTGTTGATGCACGGAGAGCCGTCTTGGTGTTATCTATATCGAAAAATGATTCCCGTGATTGTGGGGGCCGGACACCGGGTGATTGCGCCTGACTTAGTCGGATTTGGCCGCTCCGATAAACCGTCGCTGCGAAGCGACTACACCTATTCCCGCCATGTGTCATGGATGAGTGAGTTGCTATTTGACCAAATCGGAGTGCGACACACCACATTCTTTGGCCAAGACTGGGGAGGCCTTATCGGTTTGAGATTGGTCGCCAATTCACCGGAGCGATTTGACCGAGTAGTGATCAGCAACACGGGGTTGCCGACCGGTGATAGCAAACTCTCCGACGCGTTCATGGCTTGGCAGAATTATTCACAAACTTCCACATCTTTCCCAATTGGCAACATCGTAAATGGGGCCGTCGTGACAAAACTCTCGCCTCAAACAATCGCTGCCTATGATGCACCGTTTCCTGACGACAGCTACAAGGAAGGCGCTCGAATTTTTCCATCGTTGGTACCGACATCACCCCAAGATCAGGCCCATCACGACAACACCCTGGCATGGGGCGTGCTGAAGAAATTCGAGCGGCCCTTCCTTTGTGCATTTGGTGACAGTGACCCCGTAACCAAAGGCGGCGAATCTATTTTCATCCGAAATGTTCCGGGAGCACAAGGACAACCCCACACCACGGTTGCCGGCGGTGGACACTTCATCCAAGAGGACAATGCAATTGAATTAGCCAATATCATCAACACATTCATCGCGACAACAACACCTCGCTAACTCAAAGGTTTTCGGCACGGCGGCGAGGCGTGCTGGCGTGTGGCATGTGTGTGGTTCTCGGAGCCTGCGCAAGTTCCGATCGACGCGACGCCACCACGACTTCGACGACGCAAAATCGGATACCTGTTGATTCCTCGGCCACCACCTTGCAACAGCCCGTTCGTCACCTGAGCCTGGCATTCAGCGGAGATGTGTTGGCCCACACTCCGCTAGTTGTCCAGGCGCGACGCAACGCCATCGCCAATCAATCCGTCGACGAGTACGACTTTACTCCGATGTTTCTCCGAGTGGCTCCGCTGATTAGCAGGGCCGACCTTGCGATCTGTCATCTGGAAACACCAATTGCCCCGAGCGGCGAGGCACTCTCGACCTATCCATATTTCGGTGTTCCCCCAGAGATTACGACGGCGATTGCCAAGGCAGGATTTGATCGCTGTTCAACGGCCAGCAATCACTCCTTCGATCGAGGAACGGATGGAATCGACGCCACGATACGTGCGCTCGAACTTCAAGGAGTTAGCCAGACCGGAATGGCCCGCACCCCCGCCGAGATCGAACCGCATGTCATTGTTGTCAACGATATTCGGATCACCCATCTCTCGTATACCTTCAGTTTCAATGGATTGAGCCTGCCGCTTGATCAACAGTGGCGCTCCGCGCTCATCGATTCGGGGAGAATTCTCGCCGATTCAACGAGAGCACGCGAGATGGGGGCCGAGGTGGTAATCGTGAGTATGCATTGGGGAAATGAAACGAACCAAACTCCAACCACAATGCAAATGACAATTGCCGAGCAGCTTACAAAGTCTGGCCTGATCGATCTCATCGTCGGTCATCACGCCCACGTCGTGCAACCGATCGTGCAGATGAACGGTACATGGGTGTTGTTTGGGCTTGGCAACATCTTGTCGAACCTTCCGACCGACGAGCGATGGCCGGCACAATCGCAAGACGCGGTCATTGCCACTGTCGAAATGACTATTTCACCAAATGGCGAAGTGACTTCGACTCGACCAGTTGTTTATCCGACATGGGTTGACAAAATTAGCGGTTGGACTATTCGGTCCGTACTCCACGATTTAGCCGACCCGAGTGTTCCGCCTGGCACCAAGTCCGACTTGATGAATTCGCGCAGTCGGACGGCCAAGATCCTTGGCGACTTCTTCGTCATGTAATGTGCCCCCGTTTAGATTGCCGAGATACCTTCCTCGCCTGTGCGAATTCGCACCACCCGAGACACTTCGGTTACCCACACCTTGCCATCTCCAATCTTTCCGGTTCCGGCGGCCCTAACCAAGACATCAACAAGCTGATCCACGACGGACTGGTCAACAAGAATGTCGAGTCGCACCTTTGGTATGAGGTCAACTTTATATTCGGCGCCTCGATATGTTTCGACGTGTCCGCCTTGTCGACCAAACCCACGAGCCTCAGTGACAGTGATGCCATTCACACCCGCCGCCTTGAGAGCGTCCTTGACATCGTCCAATTTGAACGGCTTGATAATTGCGGTAATCAGTTTCATGTCAAGATCCCTTTCGCTTGTAGAAAACTACAGTTTTGTTAGCCATTAGTGAGCACCTGCAAATTCTGGATAGGCATGCACACCCATTTCAGGGATGTCGAGACCCTGAATCTCATCGTCGGCCGTGGAGCGAATTCCGCCCTTGGTGAGACGCTTTTGAAACGTGAAGAAGGCAAACGACAACCCTCCGTTAACGACAACGATGACAAGCACTCCAAGTCCTTGGGCACCCAACTGACCCCAATTGCCCTTGATGACTCCTTCGATTCCGGAAGCGGTCGAGCCGTTCCACCCCGAGCCGTAGCTTCCGTTGGCAAAAATGCCAACGGAAAGAACTCCAAAAATTCCACACACGCCGTGAACCGATATCGCCCCAACCGGATCGTCGACTTTCAAACGCCTCTCCACGAAAAACACCGATTCGATGACAAGCACACCAGCAACAACACCGATTACTGCCGCAGCCCATGGGGCAATGAAGGCGCAGGGCGCGGTCACGGCGACGAGCCCGGCAAGCATCCCGTTGGCCATCATCCCGGGATCGGGTTTGCCGGTTCGACGAGTAATCCACATCATTCCGGTAATTCCACCAAACGCTGCTGCAATCGCCGTATTTGCAGCCGCGGTCGCGAACTGCACATCTGTCGCGGCAAAAGTACTCGCGGCATTGAAGCCGAACCAACCGAACAGCAAGATGAACGTTCCCAGCATCGCCATCGGAATGTGATGACCCGGGATTGCCTTCGGATTGCCGTCTCGATCAAACTTGCCGATGCGCGGACCAAGAACGACCGCGCCCGTAAGGGCGGCAACGCCTCCAACGGCGTGCACGACGCCGGAACCAGCGAAGTCGACATAGCCGGCACCCAGCGACATCGTGCTCCAGCTTCGGGCCAACCATCCACCTCCCCATGTCCACGCAGCAAACAGCGGGTAGTAAATGGCGCCACAGAAAAGACCCCACAGAACGAAGCTTTTCCACTTCCAGCGTTCGGCCATCGATCCGGTTGGGATCGTCGCCGTCGTGTCCATGAATGCGACCATGTACAGAAAGAAACCCAACACCGCAGGGGTGATGGCCTTACCCGAAAGCGCCCAACCCCCCTGCCACAGAAACACCCAGTCGCCACTTCCGATCAGTGCCTCGCCCACCGGTGCACTTAGTCCGAATGCCGAATACGAAAATCCACCAAAGGCGAATGCAAACCCAACGAAGAAAAATCCAATGAATCCGAGTCCGAAGACGGCGAAGTTGGTGCTCACCACATGCGCGGCATGTTTGGCCCGACAGAATCCAGTTTCTACTAGGGCGAAACCGGCCTGCATAAATACGACCAGGGACGCCCCGATCACAATCCACATCAGGCTTACCTGTTGTCCGAGGAGTACGACCGGATCGACGTCTTCGGCAAGCGCGACCGCCGGCATTGCCAGAATCCCCAGCAATCCAATTGCACTTCCGATTGTAAATTGCAAACGGTGCTGGCGAAAGAAATGTGACATGGTTGCTCCTTGGTCGGACCGAATGAACAATTCGGAGGCGCCTTTGCAACCAAACTTGACTCGACAGTAGGTCATCAAAGTTTCGTCAGTGTCTACGAGATGTTTCGGGAGGATGTATATTTTTTGCAGATGAGACAACGACTCTCACCATTAATTGCGGAACGAATTACCTGTCCGCTCTCGCGGTGGACAGGTGCAGCCGGACGATGTCAGTGGTGCGACGGGCCAATCACCGGTGTGCGTCGCCGTACATGGTGCTCCGAAAAATGCGGTCGTTCCTGGCAACGAGAACACATCTGGCGTTTCGCCCGTTCGGCTGCCAAGCGACGAGCCAAATTCCGCTGTACGCGGGTGAATTGCACGGCCCTACGACGCGACTGCGAAGTCAATCACCTCGAACCTCGGGACGGAAGAGGCTACGGACCCGGATGCCATCATCATCTCTTGCCCGACCGCGATGGTAGAGGCGGTCTGGAAGTGCTTTGCCATGAACATCATGCGCAGGTGACCTCGGCCCAGGCCAGCGCTCGCGCACACTTCCGACGCAGCGCCAAGATTCCTCAGATTGATGTGCTGTGATGTGGCGCGATGTGACAAAATTTCCCCGTGGCGTATCGCGATGGTGATGGATGGGTGATTTGTAACTGCGGTCTCCGCCACTGGGGGGTCAATGGCGCAGCTGGCCTACTGCTAGTGCGCCTTGATCGGGTCGAGCCATTCGTTTTGTTACAGCTTCGTGCCGCATGGACCCACGGTGGAGGTACGTGGGCACTTCCCGGCGGTGCGATTGATTCACACGAGGATTCGATCGGTGCGGCCGCGCGAGAAGCCGGTGAAGAAGCCGGGATCCTCGTCAGCGAATTCGAGGTGCGCGATGTCTATTCTGACGATCACGGGGTCTGGCACTACGACACGGTGATCGCCCACTGCAAGGGGGACGCGGGCGCGTTCGCGGCCAACGCGGAGTCAGAAGACATTCGTTGGGTTCTGCTCAACGATGTAAAGAACTTCGCATTGCACGCCGGTCTTGCGGCCGCGTGGCCACACTTGCATCAACGGGTACTGGCAACTCTCACATAGTTATCAATCAATAGACTGACAGCATGACGATTGAAGCAACTCGCACCAAGGCATACCTTGACGATCGCGCCCATGTGTTTCATTCTTGGTCCGCGCAGGGAACTCTTGACCCGGTAGAAATTTTGGGCGGATCAGGTTCCTATTTTTGGGATGCCGCCGGAAATAAATTTCTCGATTTCTCCAGTCAATTGGTAAACCTCAACATCGGTCACCAGCATCCCAAATTGGTCGCGGCGATCCAGGAACAGGCAGCAAAGTTGTGCACCGTGGCCCCACCATTCGCCAATGAGGCGCGTAGCGAGGCGGCTCGCCTGATCTCCGATCTCGCGCCAGGTGACCTCAACATGGTGTTTTTCACCAATGGCGGTGCCGAGGCTACGGAAAATGCGATCCGAATGGCCCGGCTACACACCGGTCGACACAAGATTCTTACGACGTATCGCTCGTACCACGGCTCGACGTCGGGAGCCATTGCACTTACCGGCGATCCGCGTCGCTGGCCAAATGAAACTGGCTTCAGTGGTGCGGTGAAGTTTTGGGGTCCATATCCATACCGCTCGGCATTTCACTCCACAAGCGAGTCCGAGGAATGCCAGCGCGCCCTTGAACATCTTGAACAAGTGTTAATGGTCGAAGGACCACAAACCGTGGCGATGATCGGTTTGGAAACCGTGGTCGGTACAAATGGCATTCTCGTTCCGCCGCCTGGCTACCTGCAAGGTGTTCGAGATTTGTGTGATCGACATGGCATCGTCTTCATGTGCGACGAGGTCATGGCCGGCTTCGGTCGATGCGGGGAGTGGTTCGCGGTGAATCACTGGGACGTCACTCCAGATCTCATTTGCTTTGCCAAAGGTGTCAACTCGGGCTATATCCCATTGGGCGGTGTGATCATTAGTCAAAAGATTGCCGATACTTTCAAGGAACGCCCATACCCGGGTGGGCTCACCTACAGCGGCCATCCCCTTGCCTGTGCGTCAGCCGTTGCATCAATCAATATTTTTAAGGAAGAAAAAATTGTTGAGAATGCGCGGATGATCGGCAAGGAAGTGATTGGTCCGGAACTAAGAAAATTGCAAGATAAACATCCGTCGATAGGAGAAGTTCGCGGACTCGGAGTGTTTTGGGCAATTGAACTCGTGCGTAACCGCGACACCCGCCAACCACTTGTGCCATATAACGCCACAGGTGCGGAAGGCAAACCAATGGCTGAACTGGTCGCCGCTTGCAAGAAACATGGCTTGTGGCCATTTGTCCACTTCAATCGCATGCATGTTGTACCGCCGTGCACAGTCAGCCCCGACGAGGCACGCCAAGGAATTGCGATCATCGACGAGGCCCTGTCCGTGGCCGACCATTACTACCAGGGCTAATTGGTTTCACGCTTTTCTAAAGCGAAAAGGGCGGGCCGCCGATGCGACCCGCCCTTTGCCAAATACTGAATTCTGTCTAATTGCCACCTTCGGTAAGCGTGACCGTAATTGGCGTAAATGCTTCACCCGTTGTATCAACACCTAGCCCAGCGAGTATTTCCAGGGCTTCGGTGACGATGTCGTTGCGATATGCATCCGCCGATGGAACCTTGCTGAGCACCGTGGCACCTTCAAGGTTCTTGGCCTCAAGAGCAATTGTGACGGTGCGGTCCCAGGCCGATGAATCGATAATGCCCGCACCTGCAGGTGCTGGCCAGATCAACTTGTTGACCTCATTCATCTGCCAAAGTTGGTGACTGGCGCCAAGCTTGGAGCCCTTTGACAAGACAATGTCTCGACAAGACTCAGCATTGTCGCGACAGAATGCCCAACCTTGCAGTGAGGCCGCCACAAACTTGACCGCGATCGCCCGATAGGCAGGATCGAACAGACGATGTCCGTCTGCCCAAATTGCATCCTGCAACATGCCAACACCCGAATCTTCATAGGACAGCACGTTGAAATCCTCAGGCGTATACAACTCACCCGTTTCCGGATTGATGGCTTCGAGAACCTGAGCGTATTCGTTGTAGGTCATTGCCTCGGCCGCATCAATATCCCTGGCAAGCAAACCAGACATGTCAAATTGCTGCTGCACAAGCGAGACATCCTCGGCCGGATCGAGACCGGCTGCGGTCAACGCGGCAAAGATTTCGAACTCATTGCCAAAGCCCCAGTTGCCGATCTTCTTGCCTTTGAAGTCGGAGGCGGACAATATGTTGTCTTCCTTAAACGAAACCTGCAAAGTTCCGGAGCGCTGAAAGATTTGCGCAATGTCGACGATGTTGGCTCCTGCCTCACGACTTGCTAGAGCTTTCGGCACCCACGCCACAGCGAAATCAACTGCGGCCGTAGCAAGTTGAGTCTGTGGAACGATGTCGACTCCACCTTCAACGATGCTGACATCTAGACACTGAGCGGCATAGAAGCCCTGGTCCTGAGCAGCGAAGTATCCGGCAAACTGGGCCTGAATAAACCACTGCAATTGCAATTTCACCGGCGTCGGAGTAATGCACTCCTCTTCGATGACCTCTGGTGCAGTCGTGTCAAGTGGTGCGGCCGTCGTGTCAGATGCGCTGTCCGAACCACCGCATGCAGCAGCGACTAGCGACATTGCCGTAAACCCCACAACTGCGAGTTTGAATCGTGATTTCCTCATCTGTTGTACTCCCCCGGACACCGAAGCGCCCTACGTGTTGTTATTTTCAGTTGCAGCACCCCGAGAGGCGCCATTCTCCAAAAGTATAGAGATGCCGAAGAATAGTAACCCAAGTAGGCATGCCCCGAGAACATAGGCCCACGCGGATGCATTCTTTGAATTGGCAATATTGCTCGTGATTCGACTGCCGAGTCCATTTTGGGATCCACCAAAATATTCCGAGACAAAGGCCGTGATCACAGAGGCAGGGGCGGCGATCTTGAGCGAAGTGAACAAAAATGGAAGCGCGTTGGGAATTCGGACCTTGCGCAGAATCGCCAAATCCGATGCGGCGAAGGACCTCATCAGCTCAATATGGGTTGAGCGAACATGCGTCAAACCCTTGGCCACATTGACCAGAACAATGAAATACACGACAAGGGTGACCATGATTCGACGAGGTATTTCACTCGTAATCGAAAACATGTTGTTCAACACCGCGACCAACACGAAAATGGGAATGGCATTTAATGCCACCGCGAGTGGGGTCATCAGTTCGCTGAGAAAGCGAAACCTGCTCAGCAGAAAACTCATCAACACTCCGGCGACCGTGCCGACGATCAAACCAATGAGTGCGTTAGTCCCCGATACAGTTGCGGCCTCACGGATCAAATTGAAGTTGGAAAAAAACTGACCAAGTATCTTCGATGGCGGGGCCAAAAAGTAGGGCTTCAGATCAAAGACCTTCACCGCTCCTTCCCACAGCACGAGAAAACCGAGCCCGAAGGTCAATGGAGCGATTAGTCGACGCATGCTATGAACTGAAATCTTGATTGATGTGGTCGGTCTGCGTTCCACGCAACGCTTCACGAACCGTCGTTATTCCTCGGAAAAACTCACTGCCGCCCCTAGTCTCCTCGTTGCGATTCTGGCCAAGATCGATGTCGATGCGATGGGTGATTCGACCGGGCCGGGGCGACATCACAATGACCCGATTTGAGAGATACACGGCTTCGGGAATTGAGTGGGTAACAAACACGACTGTGGTCGACGTTTGGGCGCAGATCCGTAGCAACTCACCCTGCATGTATTCCCGAGTCATTTCATCGAGTGCACCAAACGGTTCGTCCATCAGCAAGATTTGCGGGTGTGCGGCCAGCGCTCGGGCAATGGCTATTCGTTGCTGCATCCCACCCGACAGTTGCCACGGATAGAGACTGGCAAACTCGGGGAGTTTGACCAACTCCAGCATCTCGGTTGCCCTCGATGTTCTTCTTGCCTTGTCCCAACCTTTCAACTCAAGGGGTAACTCAATGTTCTTGGCGACAGTGCGCCAGTCAAATAACCCCGCTTGTTGAAAGGCCATCCCGTAATCCTGATCGAGTCGTGCCTGCGAGGCGGACTTGCCATTCACGGTGACGGTGCCACTCGTTGGCTCTAACAAGTTGGCGATGAGTCGCAACAGTGTTGACTTGCCACAACCTGATGGACCAATGAGCGAAATGAAGTCGCTAGGTTTGACGATGAGGTCCACATCTAGCAACGCATCGACTTGCTTAGCGGTGCCCTTATTGAATATTTTGCTCGCCGCCACCACATTCACAGCGCTCATATGGTGGTCTCCTTAGGCCGATGGCGCATCAGTAAAATATCGCCGAGGGTGATTAGTCCGGCCATCACAAGGCCAAGTCCAGCCGCGCCAAAAACGGCGGTAAACACTTTTGCCGGATCGCCCGTGGCTTCACGGGCGTACTCGATAACAAGTCGTCCGATTCCCCCCTTGAGACCTGTAGAGATTTCGGCTACGACTACACCGATGACCGCGCCGGATGCAGCCAATTTGAAGGCCGGAACCATGAACGGAACGGCCGCAGGAAACCGAAGTTTGATCAGCGTTTGGCGCCACGACGACGCGTAGCTGCTCATCAATTCGAGCGCTGAGGCGGGCGCCGAAGTTAGCCCTTTCAGGGTGCCAACCGAGACGGGAAAGAATGCCAAAAAGGCTCCGAGTATCGACACCGACATCCACCTCGGCCACTCAAACCCTGCGACATGAAGTTTGCCGCTCCAGCTGACCACAAGCGGAGCAAGCGCGATCAATGGGACGGTCTGTGACAAAACGAGATAAGGCAAAAGTCCGCGTTCGACGACTCGAAATCGGGCCATCAGGACCGCCAGGCCAACTCCGACCGCCGCGCCGATGACAAAGCCGGCAACAACCAGCCGGAACGAGAACCAACCTCCGGCTAGTACGACTGACCATACCTGGCGATCGGATCCGCGAACCTCGGGACGACCGTAGCGACTCAACATGTCCCAAACGTGAGGCATCGCGCGATCATTGGCGCGAGGCAATATCTTTCCACCGAGCAGCGTGCCGCCGTCTTGCGGTCCGATGTATTTGTATAGTTCCCACATTGCCGCCACCAACACAATTGACAAGATGAACATGCCGGTGCGGTACAAACCTCGACGAACTGTTTGTTTCATTGCTTTGCTTTTGCCAACTCCGCAATAGCCGGTAAGACCGTTTCGCCGTACTCCTCGAGCGTTTGTTCTTTTCCATCGTGTTGGAGATATACCGCAAATTGGTCAACGCCCAATTCTTTCAATTGCTTAAGTCGCTTGATGTGCTCTGCCGAGTCGCCAAGAATGCAGAATCGGTCGATAATCTCATCGGGTACAAACGCCGTATGCGGGTTACCGGCCTGACCATGCTGGTTGTAGTCGTATCCCTGCCTGCTTTTGATGTACTCGGTGAGTGCCTTGGGTACCGAACTGTCCTCGCCGTATCGAGCGACGATATCGGCGACATGATTGCCGACCATCCCTCCGAACCAGCGGCACTGATCGCGCATATGAGCGATGTCATGGCCCACATACGCTGGTGCCGCGACACAGATCTTGACTGACATCGGGTCTCGTCCGGCATCTTTGGCGGCCTTGCGTACCGCGTCAATTGTCCACGCCACAATGTCAATGTCTGCCAGTTGCAAGATGAACCCATCGCCAACTTCACCGGTTAGCTTCAACGCCTTAGGACCGTACGCGGCCACCCACATTTCGCAACGACTTCGTTCCGCCCAAGGAAATCGAATTGTTGAGCCGTTGTAATCAACACCGCGACCGTTCGTTAACTCACGAATGACATGAATGCAGTCGCGCAAGGTGGCCAAATTTGACGGTCTACCGTTGGTCACGCGTACCGCCGAATCTCCGCGTCCAATCCCGCAGATTGTTCGATTCCCGTACATTTCGTTGAGGGTGGCGAACAAACTTGCAGTCACTGTCCAATCGCGAGTCGACGGATTGGTAACCATCGGGCCGACGATGACCTTGCGTGTTTCGGCAAGGATCGCGCTGAATATAACGAATGGTTCCTCCCACAAGATATGGCTGTCAAAGGTCCACACATGCGAAAACCCATGCATCTCGGCTTTTCTAGCGAGATCAATCACGCGACTCGCTGGCGGCGTGGTTTGCAGTACGACGCCGATGTCCATTCCTACCCCCAACCTTTCGCCTGGCTACAACCTAGACAATTATCGGTTTTGTGGAAAACCTAGATCTACACGCGATGTCTGCGGATCGGGCCAGCGCGATGTCACCACTTTGCCACGGGTGAAGAAATTGACACCGTCTGGTCCGTACATGTGTTGATCACCAAACAGGCTCGCCTTCCAGCCGCCAAAGCTGTAGTACGATACCGGCACGGGGACTGGAACATTGATCCCGACCATGCCCACATTTACCTCAAATTGAAACCGACGGGCGACCCCGCCGTCCCGGGTAAAAATTGCAGTTCCGTTTCCATACGGATTGTCATTGATGGTCTTTAGACCTTCCTCGTAGGTTTTAACACGCATGATTGTCAACACCGGTCCAAAAATCTCTTCGTCGTAGCACTTCATGCCCGGCCCGACATTGTCGATCAGGCTTGGATTGAGAAAGAACCCACCACCCGATTCGGATGTCGTTCCATCGATGACAACTTTGGCCCCCTCCTTTTCGGCATTGGCTACATAACTTGCCACTTTGTCACGATGCTCGCGAGTGATAAGTGGACCCATTTCACTGGCCGGATCGGCACCAGATCCAACCTTGATATTTGGCACGCGAGCGGAGATCCGCTCGACGAGGGAGTCGGCAATACTGTCAACCGCCAGTACAACCGAAACCGCCATGCATCTCTCACCGGCGGATCCGTAGGCGGCGCTCACCGCCGCATCGGCGGCCATGTCAAGGTCGGCGTCCGGGAGCACAAGCATATGATTCTTTGCCCCACCGAGTGCCTGCACTCGCTTGCCGTTCCGTGTACCGGTCTCGTATACATACCTTGCAATCGGAGTCGAACCCACAAAACTTACGGCGGCAATGTCCGGATGCCCAAGAATTCGATCGACAGCCACTTTGTCGCCTTGCACAACATTGAACACTCCGTCGGGGACACCGGCTTGCCGCAGCAAATCGGCGATGAACATTGATGCCGACGGATCCTTCTCACTTGGCTTGAGGACGAATGTATTGCCACACACAAGCGCATTGGCGAACATCCACATCGGCACCATGGCGGGAAAATTGAACGGCGTGATACCGGCAACTACTCCGAGTGGCTGGCGAATTGAATAGACATCGATTCCATTTGACGCCTGTTCCGAGTATCCACCCTTCATCAGTGCCGGAATGCCACAGGCGAATTCAATATTTTCCAGACCACGCGCGACCTCGCCGAGCGCATCACTCGGTACTTTGCCGTGCTCCAAAGTGAGCAGCGAGGCAATTTCCTTGCGGTTGGCATCCACCAACTCACGAATATGAAACATGACTTCGGCACGACGCGACAAGTTGGCAGCACGCCATTCCGGAAATGCTGCCTTGGCGGCCCCCACCGCGAGATCTACTTCGGTTGAACTCGCTAAATCCACGTCCGCCTGATGCTCGCCCGTTGCCGGATTCCAGACTTTTGCAGTGTTACCGGATGTGCCGGCCACAACTTTGTTATTGATCCAATGACTGATGCGCTTCATAATTACTCCTGCGTGTAATCGACTCGACTGGTTGAAAAACTGTCTAATTTAGGTACTGACACAGCCCCCGCTTGACGAATTGGCCGTGACCTTTGCGGCCCGTGTACTTGTCGTTGTCAATCACAATCATGCCTCGAGAGAGCACAGTGTCGACCTTGCCATCGACCACAAAACCTTCCCATGACGAGTGATCCATATTCATGTGGTGCTTGTCGTTGATCCCAATTTTCGTTTTCTTATTTGGATCCCACACGAGAATGTCGGCATCAGACCCGGCGGCAATAACTCCTTTACGCGGGTACATGCCAAACATGCGGGCCGGCGTGGTACTGCACGTCTCGACCCATCGCTCAAGGGTTAGTTCACCCTGAACCACACCCTGATAAATGAGTTCCATACGATGCTCGACGCCACCCATTCCATTGGGAATCTTGGAAAAGTTTCCTAAGCCAAGTTCCTTTTGATCCTTATAACAGAACGGACAATGGTCGGTGCTTATCACCGCCAACTCATTCATCCGCAGCCCTTTCCACAGGTCGGCGTGATGGTGATGCTTGTCGTTTTTGCTTCGTATGGGTGGACTGCAAACGAATTTGGCGCCTTCAAATCCTGGGCGGGCGAGGTGATCTTCGAGCGTCATATACAGGTACTGCGGGCAGGTCTCGGCAAAAACGTTGAGGCCCTCGTGGCGAGCCTCGGCCACCGCATTGAGTGCCTCCGATGCGGACATATGGACGATATAGAGCGGCACGTTTCCTGCCACCTGCGAAAGTACGATGGCTCTGTTTGTGGCTTCACCCTCGAGCAGGCTTGGTCGACTTATACCGTGATACTTCGGGTCGGTTTCGCCGCGAGCGATGTGTTGCTGCACCAAGACATCGATGGCAATTCCGTTTTCTGCGTGCATCATGATTGTCGCGCCATTTTCACTGGCCGTTTGCATCGCCCGCAAAATCTGTGCGTCATCGCTATAGAACACGCCGGGATAGGCCATGAACAGTTTAAAACTGGTCACTCCTTCGTGATCAACCAGATACGTCATGTCCTTCAGCGCCTGTTCGTCGATACCGCCGAGGATTTGATGAAATGCGTAATCCACTGCGCAGTTGCCACCTGCCTTACGATGCCACTCCGCTAAACCCTCGTGAACATTTTCGCCGTATCGCTGCAACGCCATATCGACAATGGTCGTAACCCCGCCCCATGCGGCCGCAATGGTGCCCGATTCAAATGTGTCGCTGGCGGCCGTTCCGCCGAATGGCAATTCCATATGGGTGTGCACGTCGATGCCGCCGGGCACCACATATTTACCGCTGGCATCAATAACTCGATCGGCAACGATGTTCAGTACCTGAGACTGGCCGCGATCCAACACGGCGACAATTATTTCGCCGTCGATGAGGACATCTTGTAAGTGCTGGCCGGTCGAACTGACGACCGTGCCGTTCGTAATTAGAGTTCGCGCCACGACAATCCTCGCCTTCTAACGTCGTACCAATTCATCGTACGCGTCCGGTCGACGATCGCGGTAGAACGCCCATCGGTCACGCACCGTCTTTATCTTGTCTAAGTCGAGATCGCGAACGATTAATTCGGGTTTGTGGGGGTCGCCAACATTTCCCACGAACTTTCCCTCCGGGTCGACAAAATAGCTCTGCCCATAAAAATCGTCATCCCCGAGCGGTTCGATACCGACCCGATTTATCGCCCCGACGTAATACATGTTCGCCACCGCTGCGGCCGGTTGTTCGATGCGCCA
>CAYGOJ010000001.1:57826-65290 GCA_964351545.1 uncultured Acidimicrobium sp. | reverse complement strand
TGGTGTCATCAAAGAGACAACTCGGGCAACGCACCGCAGTCAGAGTACACCCCGTAACTAATAAAAATATTTCGGCACGAGGTCGACGGCCGGATTATGGCAATCGAACTTCTTGTCCGGCAACGATTTCGGCGCCATTCATCTGCACCAATTGATCTACCAATGTGGTGATGTTGCCAACCGGCACGACGCGACGGGCGATGGCCCACAGGGTGTCGCCGGGTTGAGCAATCACGACACGTGGAGTGGCTGACAGCCCGGCCAGGTTCTGCGCGGCCCGAGCTTGCCCACCAAAAATCGTGACCAGACCCATAATCGATCCGCCGAGCAGAACCAATCCGATAATTGCCGCGACCAATCGCCGACGTCGGTATACCCGGGCAGAGGCTCGATGGCCAGACTGGTGAACGACAGGCTCGGAAACCACAAGGCGCAAATGGGAGCGCCGGTGCTGTGGAGTGCTTTTATAGACAAAACCTGGGCTGGACGGGTGTAGTGCAAGGGCCATACATTGATAATAGCGAACAGGTGTTCGGAGTTGGTGGATCAAGACGAACAAATGTTTGCCGAACAGGTGTTTGACTCGGGAAGCGAACACCCGTACGATGGAGCCATGACCCAGCCCGCTCAAGCCGCCCCAACCACCGATACCCAACTCACCCCTCGACAGCGCGGGATCCTCGACTTCATCGTCCAAAATATGCAGGATCGGGGCTATCCCCCGTCCGTGCGTGAAATTGGCGAAGCAGTAGGACTGAGTTCGTCGGCCACCGTGCATAATCACCTCGGAATATTGCAAAAACTCGGTTACCTCCATCGCGACCCAACCAAGCCTCGGGCGATCGAAGTGCGATACGAGGCCACCAGCGGCGTGGCAATGGAGCGCCGACCGACAAAACATGTGCCACTAGTCGGCGATGTCGCTGCAGGTGTGAATGTGCTAGCCCACGAAAATGTTGAAGAGCTGATTCCTCTGCCGATGGACTTCACCGGTGATGGCGAGCTATTTATGTTGCGGGTACGCGGCGAGTCAATGATTGATGCGGGCATTTTGGACGGCGACTACGTGGTGTGTCGTCAACAGGCCACCGCCAACAACGGCGATGTCGTGATCGCCGGCATTCCCGGTGACGAAGCAACGATCAAGACTTTCAGCCGCAAAGGCAGCTCGATTACCTTGACACCTTCCAATCAGTCGATGTCGCCGATGGTGTTTGACGCCGGCGAAGTCACCGTGTTTGGCAAACTCGTCACCGTTTTACGCCGGCTGTAAATTTTTTTATTTGATGCCAAGTCGCTTGGCGACTAATTCAATTCGTTCGTCCGGTTGGACCATCGCCACGCGAACATTGTTCGCCCCACCGGCACCGTAAAAGTCACCAGGGCTCACCAGCGCGCCCCCTTCGCGCGCCAGCCGTTCGGCAAAGGCCCAACCATCTCCGGCGTCGAACCACAGATAGAAACCGCCGGCAGGTTGATCAATTCGACACCCCGACCACGCAGTCAATATCTCCGCGCAGCGCTGCAACCGTTGTCGATATCGCTGCGCCTGCATGACAACTGAGGCGTCATCGTCGAGTGCAACAACGCCGGCGGATTGGGCCGGTCCTGGCACCATCATCCCCACGTGTTTTCGAACCTCTTTGAGATATTGAACGAGTTCCGCATCGCCTGCATAGAACCCCACCCGCAGGCCGGCCAAGTTGGAGCGCTTCGACAGGGAATGCACCGCCACCACGCCTTCGGTCCCGAACTGCAGAACCGTGGAAGGTTTACCCTGCCAGGTGAATTCGACATAACACTCATCGCTGAAAACAGGAACTTCGTGTCGGCGACCCCACGCAACGACGCCTGCAATGTCGTCAAGGGCACCGGTCGGGTTGCTCGGCGTATTCATCCAGATCATTAACGCTCGTGCGGCATCGTCTTCACTAATCGACGAAACATCCAGACCACCGGTGTTTGTCATGGCCACCGGAACTCCGCGACATCCGCTCAGGGTGGCGCCCATCGCGTACGACGGATACGACACCGCTGGGTACAACACCGTGTCGCGACTCGGGGTGCGAAGTTTCAACCACTGCGGTGTGGTGACAACAAATTCTTTGCTACCCACACACGCCGCAGTCTGGGCGATCGGCAAATCGATGTCGAACTTGCGTTTAATCCACGAACGCGCAGCGGCGCGCAGCGGTTCGATGCCGATGCTGGCCGGATAACTGCGCTCGGAATTTGATGTCGACAATGCCGCGATTACTGCGGCCGCAGGTGGGTCGCATGGATCGCCAATGGAAAGATCTACCACACCGCCTTCGTGTACCGTCGCCAATTCTTTGAGCGCATCGAGGCGATCGTATGGATAGGGCGGCGGAACGAAACCGGCCACCGTCACTTGTGCACCACAAACTTGGCTAGTCGACCCGCCGATGCATCAGCCAATCGAGCACGAACGCGCATGCCAGACTCTTCATTTGCTGTGGACACAACTTCGCCTTCGCGATGTATCGAGGCAACGATGTCGCCGCGATCGTAGGGAACGAGCAGTTCTACAACGGTGGTAATCGAACGCATTCGATCTCCGATTCGTCGAAGTAACTCCTCGACTCCTGCGCCAGTAGCCGCCGAAATCGCCAATGAGCCCGGCACCTCGTCGGCAAGTTGACGGGCGACTTCGGGTTCAATATCGGCCTTGTTGAACACCAACAACTCCGGGACTGCTCCGGCGCCGATTTCGGTTAGCACTTCTCGTACCGCTTGAATTTGAAGTTTGGGGTCTGCCGCAGTTGCGTCTACGACATGCACAAGCAAATCGCTCGTTACCGCGCCCTCAAGGGTGCTCTTAAACGATTCGATGAGCGCGTGCGGCAATCGACGGACGAAACCGACCGTGTCCGACACCAACACCGGCTCGCCACCCGGCAAGGCAAGCCGTCGCGTGGCCGGATCAAGCGTGGCGAACAAACGATTCTCGACAAGAACCCCGGCATTGGTTAGCGCATTGAGCAGGGAGGACTTTCCCGCATTTGTATAACCGACGATTGACACTGATCCAAGTCCGCTTCGTCCCCGATTCTTGCGTTGTTCATGTCGAGTGCCACCGAGGTCTTTGAGATCACGGGCCAATTTGCTTATTCGATCCTGAATTCTTCGGCGATCGACTTCCAATTTTGTTTCACCAGGACCACGGGTACCGATTCCGCCGCCTTGTTGAGACATCGCCCCTGCCACGCCACGACGCAGTCGAGGTAATCGGTAACGCAATAGCGCAAGTTCGACTTGAACCTTGCCCTCTAACGTGTGTGCATTCTGGGCAAAAATATCGAGAATCACCGCGGTGCGATCGAGAGCGGTTCGTCCGAGCAGTTTTTCAAGGTTGAACTGCTGGGCGGGTGCGAGTTCGTTGTCAAATACGACCGTGTCTGCATCAACCGCAAGGCACAGCTCCTTTAATTCATGGGCCTTACCTTTTCCGATGTAAAAGGTGGAGTCGGGGGATGCCCGACGCTGAGTCAGTCGACCGGCCTCATCGGCTCCTGCTGTGTCGATGAGGCGGGCTAATTCGTCGAGACTTTCGTCGACCTCTAACTCGTCGTGCCCGTCAAAGACGACACCAACCAGCACGATTCGTTCGCGACGACCGCGCTCGATGAGCGTTTCGCCGAGGGCCTCCTGATACGGAGAACTCAAGGTGTCATCTCTGCGGTCGCATCGTACAAATACTCGGAGGGACCAACAAGCGTGACTCGACCTGGTGCCGGCGAGTTCAGGAGCACAAGTGCATCGCCTCCATCCATGTGCACGAGCACCTCGGTAGTTTGCGGGGCGACGAGCCCCCACTTCACGGCGGCCCATGCACCTGCACATGCGCCGGTGCCGCAAGCCTGAGTGATTCCGGCTCCCCTTTCGTGAACACGCATCGTGATCGCATTGCTTTCTGGGCCCGGTTCGATGACTTCCAGATTGATTTCGGGAACTTTTTGTCCGAGCTCCAGCAGATTCACAGATTTGACATCATCAACGGCGACAACAGAATGTGGATTGCCGACAGACAGGTGCATCACCGGACGATTGGGATCACATCCGAGCGCATCCCAATTGCTTGGTTCGCCTATTGATTCAATTGCGCCCATGTCGACGCTTGCGTGCACCGTGTTAACGAGTCTCTCATCCGGTGTCACCTCCACCCTCCGATCGCCCGCTTGCGTTTGAACGTCGTACACAATCGATTCGGTTGGCGAGTCGCGCATTTGGGCAGCCTGGGCCAAGCACCGAATGCCATTGCCACTCATTTCGGCACTGGAACCGTCTTGGTTAAAGAGATCCATCGTCAGGCTGTTTTCGCCATTGCGTCCGAGTAGCAACAACCCGTCGGCACCAATTCCCGTGGATCGATTGCACCAATCCAGAGCATGCCGCGACCACTCTGCTCCCGACACGACATGTGGATCGAGCTGATCCACATCAAGTACGAGAAAGTCATTGCCGAGACCGTGATGCTTGGTGAGCGTGATTTTCATTAATCCCGTTCTAGCGCAGATGCTCGGCCAGCATCGGACCAATTTCGGTGACCGGATCGCGCTCAATGTGAACCCAGCGTATGCGCGGATCGCGTCTGAACCATCGTTCCTGACGCACCGCAAATTGCCGCGTGTGGGTGATCATCGCATTCACGGCCTCGGCAAGCGAGTACTCGCCATTCAAGTGCTCGGTCAGCTCTTTGTAGCCGAGCGCTTGTCGGGCCGTGGGCGAAAGCGAGCCTGAAATTTTCAGATCGCGTACTTCCTGCAGGAATCCAGCGTCCATCATTCGATGCACCCGCTCCTCGACTCGCGACGCCAGTGCATCGCGGTTCCACAAAATTCCGATCTGTACTACTCCGTTGTCCGGATATGCACCCGTGCCGGGCCCGGTTGCGCTAAATGGTCGACCACTTCCAATACACACCTCGAGTGCGCGCTCGATGCGGCGGCGATTACTCGGTTCGATTTTGGCGGCGGCAATTGGATCTAAATCGTGCAGGCGTCGATACAGGGTTTCAACCTGGGTTTCTCTGCCCAACTCGGCCCGCACATCGGGCCACTCACCCGGAAAGTTCAAGTCGTCAATAAGTGCGGCGAGGTACAGCCCCGTCCCGGCGACCACCAGCGCTCGGGCCCCGCTGGCATGAATCTGTTTGACTGCTTGACGAGCGTGAGTCTGATATTCGGAAACGGTAAATCGCTCGATTGGATCCACCAGATCAATGCAGTGATGAACCACCCGCGATCGATCGTCTGCGCTGGGTTTTGCCGTCCCGATATCCATCCGCCGATACACCTGCATCGCGTCACAAGCGACTATCTGCGTATTGCCATGGCCGATCGCCGCCGCCATCGCGGTTTCCGACTTGCCACTCGCAGTTGGGCCAACGATGACTAGCGGCGTGGTCGACACGGCAACAGCAAGTTAGTGGGCAGCCTGAACCGCAAGTCGAACCTTGTGTGTCGGCGCGTCTCCAACTTCACACAATTCGCCGACCAAGTGATGCTTGCCGGCAGCGGTGACTTCGACGGTTGCATACGTTCCCGCTCGAAGCGGTACTGCGCTCACAAAATGCACCAGTTTGTTTTGCCTGGTGCGGCCGGTTGTCCGATCGGGATTCTTGCGACTCATACCTTCAACGATCACTTCTTCGATCCGACCGATCCGAGACCGGGACGCCGCTAGCGCGGTTCGCTCGGTGACGACTCGCAGTCGTTCAAAACGGGAGATCATCGTCTCGTGATCAATGAATCGATCGGTCATCTCAGCTGCCTGAGTGCCCGGTCGCGGAGAGAACACAAAAGTAAAGACCGCATCAAACATGGCGACCGCCGCCACCTCGAGTGTTTGTTGAAAATCCTTTTCGGATTCGCCCGGAAAACCGACAATGATGTCGCTAGTTACTGCTAGATCAGGAATAATTTCGCGAGCCTGCGCGAGCCGTTCCAAATATCGATCCACCGTGTATCCCCGATGCATTAGCGCCAGAACCTCATCCGATCCGGATTGGAGCGGATAATGCAAATGCTCGCAAACGGCGGTCGACTCGGCCATCGCCCTCAACACATCTTCGCGCATGTCTTTTGGATGAGGGCTAATAAATCGAACCCTGCGAATACCTGCGACCTCGCCGACATCGCGCAGCAATTGTGCAAACTGCGGTCGAATTTTTACGTGTGAATCGCCAAGTTGCCGCCGGGCCAGCGACAGGTCGCGCCCGTAGCTATTTACATTTTGTCCCAACAAAGTGATTTCGGTAACGCCATTGACAGCAAGTTGACGCACCTCGTTAACAATGTCCTCGAATGGTCGACTTATCTCTTTACCGCGCACCGCCGGCACAATGCAGTAGGCACATGTGTTATCACAGCCAATTTGAATCGTGACCCAGGCGTTAAAGGATGTTTGCCGTTTCACCGGCAAAGCACTCGGGAATAGTGCATAGTCATCAATGACAGCCTCGTCGAGAATTTCGGTAATCGGACCGACCGACTTGGCGTGATGCAACAGATCATTGGCCCGATGAACATTGTGGGTGCCCATCACCACGTCCACATACGGCGCCCGCTGACGCACAATGTCTTTGTCCTTTTGCGCCAAGCAACCAGCCACAACAATCTGGCGCCCCGGTTGGGCATCCTTCCATTTCTTCAGGGTGCCAAGCGTTCCGTACAGCTTCTCGTCGGCATGTTCACGGATACAGCATGTATTGATGACGACGACATCGGCATCATCTTCCGTCGTGGTTGCTTGCAGCCCATCGACCTCAAGCAGCCCAGCAATGCGCTCGGAATCGTGGTTGTTCATCTGACACCCAAAGGTGCGCACGATGTATTTTCCAGTCACAGTCTGAAGAGTTTACCGCCGTCACGATGGCAGCCCTGTCGGTGGGCGCGTAGGGCACACCCACCGACAGGAGATTTAAATGACTGAGTGGTGCCGATTACTCAAGTTCGATTGGTTGATCGTCTCGTGCATCGAACTCGGGAACGACTGCAGCACCGATACCCGCCATCTGGCGCACTCGATCGGCCATTTGCACCATGATCTCAGGATTTTCGAGAAGAAAAGTTTTGGCGTTTTCGCGGCCTTGACCAAGTTGTTCGCCTTCGTAGGTGAACCATGCGCCAGACTTCTTACCAATACCCATCTCGACGGCCATGTCGAGCACCGCACCTTCGCGACTGATTCCCTTGCCGTACATGATGTCGAATTCGGCCTGACGAAACGGTGGAGCGACCTTATTTTTCACGACCTTCACGCGAGTGCGCGAACCGACCACTTCCATTCCATCCTTGATGGACTCGATACGGCGAATATCGAGTCGTACCGACGAATAAAACTTGAGCGCGCGCCCGCCGGTGGTGGTTTCGGGAGAACCAAACATGACGCCGATCTTTTCACGTAATTGATTGATGAAAATGAGCACGGTGTCTGACCTGC
>CAYGOJ010000001.1:30645-57816 GCA_964351545.1 uncultured Acidimicrobium sp. | reverse complement strand
CTGCAAACCCATGTGACTATCCCCCATTTCGCCTTCGATTTCGGCGCGTGGGGTGAGCGCCGCAACCGAGTCGACGACGATCACATCGAGCGAACCGGAACGCACGAGCATGTCCACGATTTCGAGGGCTTGTTCGCCGGTGTCGGGCTGAGAGATGAGCAAGTTGTCGATATCAACGCCGATGGCAGATGCATACGCGGGATCCATGGCGTGTTCGGCATCGACATAGGCGCAAATGCCACCGTTGCGTTGGGCTTCGGCCACCACGTGCATGGCCAGTGTTGACTTGCCCGATGACTCGGGGCCGAAGATCTCTACGACTCGACCTCGGGGCAAACCGCCCACGCCGAGTGCAATATCAAGTGGTAGCGCTCCGGTCGGAATTGATGCGATGGTCATTGACTTCTTTTCGCCCATGCGCATGATCGAGCCTTTACCGAACTGCTTGTCGATTTGCGCCAGCGCAACCTCGAGCGCCTTGTTGCGCTCGACGATGTTGTCGGAGTTGTTGGTGACATTGCTCTTACTGTTTTCTTTGTCGATATTCTTGGCCATGGCGTGCCTTTCGCTAGTGGAATTGCTTGATCGGTGTGGTATGTGAAGTTGGCAACTTAGAAACTGGGTGTCACAGAGTTCTGGGTGGATGTGTGAATGAACCATACCCCCGAACAGGTGTTCGGTCAAGCATTCTCGCACCCTTACTGGGCTTGGGTAGAAATGCTGGCGTGACGCTGGGCATCGGCAATTTCTTCTGCCTCAAGTGGGTGCATCGCTAGATCGACGGCGAGCCACGTCGTGTAGCTAACTGGATACCCACCGATGCCGACTACGAGCGCCACCGCACCAGTAATAAAAGTAATCGGCCATACGGCGATCTCTGGATAGGTGGCCACGATCCCGGCGATCATCACCACCGTCAGCGACCCCAACGTAAACATTGCGTTGATAGCCGCGGCACCGAGCATGAAACCGTCAACATTTCGTTGCCAATTCAACCCGCACGTTGGGCAGCGCGGAACATGTCGAAACCAAGTCACAAAAAACGCTCCCCTGCCGCCACAATTGGCGCAACGCCGCAGCAAGCCTCGACCAATTTGGCGAGATATAGATGGCCTCGCCCTGACCGGCATGTGGGAATCGCGGGATTTTGTAGTGAGTGCTAGTCGATGAGCTAGTCGATGAGTTCGTCAACAAACTCGGAAAAGACGTCGGCATAACGCAGGGCGTCGGCGTCACTGTGCATCACCGAGACGAGCCATTGTTCATCGAGTCCGGGCGGGAGCATGATCCCTCGGTTGATGCCATGAATCCACTGGGCAAATGCCAGGTCGAAATCGGTGTTCTTATAGTCGCGATAATTGCGAATTTGAGTATCGGCCCAGGTGACACAACCCTTGGCGCCGAATTGCACAGTATGTGCGGGCAGTGAAGCATCATCAATGATTGTGTTGACGGCTTCGATGAGCATTGAGTTACGACTGATCGTTGTCGTTGTTGTGGCTGGCGTACATATATCGGCGAGCACCGCTTGGGCGGCGGCCATGCACAATGGATTTCCGTTATATGTTCCAAGGTGAACAACCTGTCCGCTGGTGATCAGATCCATGTATTCCTGCTTGCCGCCGAATGCACCAAGCGGCAGTCCCCCACCGATTGATTTGGCGACGGCGACTAAATCTGGAGTCACGCCAAGGGCTCCGCTGGCGCCCGACCAGCCGGCGGTGATTCCTGTTTTTACTTCATCGAACAGCAACAATGTTCCGTATCGCGATGTGATCTCGCGCACCGACCTTAAGTAGCCATCGTCCGGCAGACATATTCCGATGTTTTCCATCACTGGTTCGACGATGAAACACGCCACCTCGCCGCTTCGCAAAACTCGTTCGAGTGCATCCACATCGTTGTACGGAACAACAATCGTGTCGCGCACAACGTTTGGCGAGATACCCGCCGAAGACGGTACGGAAGCGGGCGAATGATGTGGCCCGGCGAGATGAAGTGGCGGCTTCATTGACACCATCACCTCATCGTGATGTCCGTGGTATCCGCCTTCGACTTTGACTATTTTGTCGCGCTTCGTCGCCGCGCGCGCAACCCGAATCGCATCCATCGTCGCCTCGGTGCCCGAGTTAGTGAATCGCCACATTGGCAACCTAAAACGCGCAGCCAATAGCTCTGCGACATCGGCATTTGCCTCGCACGGATTGACAAATAGCGTCCCGCTGCCCAATTGATTCTCGACTGCGGTGCGCACCAGTGGATTCAAGTGTCCCGCAAAGAGCGCCCCAAAACCCATATCAAAATCGGTGTAACGATTGCCGTCAACGTCTTCCATCCACGAGCCCTGCGCCGCACGGATGACAATTGGATACGGATCGTAGGCCTGGAAACTAGACGGTACCCCTAGTGGCAGCACCCGACGCGCCCGAGCATTTGCTCGTTGCGAGGCCCTCGTACGCTGAGCGTAAGTTGCCAGTTCTCGTGTCGTGATCTCTTTGGCTCGGTCCGCCAACGAGTAGCGCAGCGTGGAATCCATCGCTGACATGGTTATCAACTCCAGTGATTACGTCGTCAATAGCCTACACTAAAAGTCCCGTGGTGGGCGTAGCTCAGTTGGTTAGAGCGCCAGGTTGTGGTCCTGGAGGTCGGGGGTTCGAGCCCCCTCGTCCACCCCAATTCTCTGGTGCCTGTGCTTAAATTCAGCGCATCATCAACTAGTAATAGCGATGATGTTGCGCTGAGGAGCCAAAGAGTTCCGCGTAGACGACGATGTTCTTTTCATTTCGTCCGGTGTAGATCGAGTACCCACCACAGGTGATCAATCGCAGCCCGGCAAAGTCGATGTTGCCGTACACGGCCTTGGTCGGGAAGTTACTCTTCGAATACAACTCAACTCGCGTGACTCGGAAGGTCGCCACTGATCCATCCTGTCGACCAACGGTGATCAAGTCGTTTTGGAGAAGACTGCCGATTCGGTAGAACACCGCTGGACTCTTAGACCATGTGCTGTGTCCTGCAATAATTGCTGGGCCAACCTGACCTGGAGTTGGAGCACCTGTGTACCAGCTGGCCGGAAATCCACTATTGGTTACCGCAAGGGATCCGTCCTTTGCAAGACCCAATCCGACGAGATTGGTGTTGACACCGATTGCCGGAATCTGAAGGCTCAGCGGAATGGATTTCGCCATTGACTTGCCGACCAGCGCATTTCGCGAGACCAGTTCAATGCCCGAGATTCTGGCCCGTGAACCAACCGCTGTGCCTTGACCCGAAGCTACCGGTCCAACCGGCAGAATTACCTGCGGAACCGTGGTAGTGGTCGTCGCTGTTTCGGCGACGGTTGTCGTTGTCGTTGTCGTTGTCGTTGCAGCTACCGCGGCGCACGACGGTCGAGAAATGGTATTGGTATCCAATGTGACGGCGCCGTTGCGTGCCAGCGCGCGCCCACTTATGGTCGCACCGGTTGTCAGCGTGATACTTGTTAGGGCGATAATCGTACCTACGAAGGAAGATCCAGTTCCGAGTGTTGCCGAACTACCAACCTGCCAAAACACGTTGCAAGCCTGGGCACCATTGGTCAATACAACACTGCTACCGGATGCAGTAGTGAGAGTCGAACCGGCCTGGAAGATGAACACCGAGTCCGCGTTGCCGGCACCGTTCAATGTGAGGGCGCCGGTTACACCAATCGACGAAGACGAGGTATAGACACCGGCGACCAAAGTTTGGCCACCGAGATCGCCAGAAATGGCATTTGTCGAAGTTTGACCCGCTGCCGAGTTGTACGCGGTGACAAGATCAGTCTTGGCGCTTTGAGTGACGCTGTCGCCAGCATGATTTGTCCCATTAATCGTGATTGTTGAACTACCGGTGATCGTCGTCGTTGGGTATGTACCCATATCACCATTGAGAGTTGTGGGGCCGGTATTGGTAATGCCAGAACCGGCAAGCACGACAAAACTATCTGCTGTACCAAGCGCTACGGCCGTGGCGGCCTTTACATCGCTGATAAGAGAAACGAGCATCACCGGTATCAGCAGCGCTGTCGCGATCAAGGTGGCGCGGGCCTTAGCACCGCCGCCACTGAAGTGAGACTGAAAACTACCGTTTAAATGTGCCATGACTGAATCCTTTGATCGGTAACTCATTTCTTTGAAGCCCTAGCGGCTACCAGAACCTGCTGAGAATGCTCAGCAAATCAAAAACATGAATTATGAGAGCCGAAAGGACCTATACCCATCAAAACCACCGTCCAAACGCCGTTGCGGATATTTGTCCTGTTTGTTCTATGCTCTCTCAGTCAAACAATGGCCCCTCTAGCTCAGTTGGTTAGAGCAACGGACTCTTAATCCGCAGGTCCTCGGTTCGAATCCGAGGGGGGGCACCAACTTCACTTCGAATTTCGTGAACGCAAAAAGAGAGCGTTGTAGATCATCGACGGAATGCAGATGTCGGTGCTGCTTACCAGCAGACCGACCGCCGTAAGCGTTCCTCCCAAGACGTATCCCACCGATAGCGCCCCGGACTGAAATGCCCACGCTGTCGCTACCAGCCATACCGCACCGATGCCACAGGCGAATCGATTCTGCGCTGGCCGTTTGGGTAGCGGACCGGTTTTGCGAAGATATCGAATGCCGTAGTTGTAAATGAGATCAAACGGGTGGACCGGCGTCAGTGCTCCCAGCCCCGCAATCGGCGCCAAGAACCACAAAATCATGGGCGATGCAAGCACGGTTCCTACTCCGGCCATAAGAGCGCACATCCAGAATGCCATCCGAAGCCACGGCGCAGTGTCCATCAGACACTTATCATCAACATCGCCGAACCCCTGAACATTCAGGCGTCGCCGCACAGTTGTCGACAGAGTCTTACTCAAAGTACGGCCGGCTCGAGAAGTCGAAATGCCTCTTGTTCACAGTTGAGTTCCACATTAATACCCAAGGGCAGAATCCATTGCGGATCGGTATGACCGAAATCCATGTTGGTGATAATTGGCAATTGGCTGGCGCCGAATTGATCAACGACTGTTTTCAAAATCACTGCATCTAGTTCGGTCTTTTCGACATCCATGTAACCATGCGCGCGACCGATGAGTAGCCCAGCCGCTTGATCGAACACACCCTGAACTCCATAGTTGAAGAGCCATTGGCGAACCTGATTCACAGAAGGTTTGTCTTCGGAGGTTTCTAAAAAGATGATCCTGTCTCGCCAGAATTCCTCTGCCGGCCAATGTCGTGTTCCTTTGAGGAATTCAAGTACTTCGAAACAGCCGCCAAACAGGCGACCGCAGCGAACACCCGAACCATTGAGCCAATGCCATCCATCGTGCGTGTGTAACTCCTTCACTTGCCCCGCATTGGCTGAATTGCTCCAGTCCGGATAACCACTGGTCCATTTCGGAAATGGTTGATAGTGGTACGTCTCGCGCGGTTCAAATAAAAGCGAACGGATGTGCATTTCGGATTCAGGAAATCGTCGCAACTGAGAGATTCCTGCCATGACCGATGGACCATAGAAGGTGACGAGTCCCAAGTTGTGACAGAACACATGTTGAGTCGTGGTGTCTGAAAACCCAATAAAAATTTTGGGATTGGCACGAATGATGTCCGCATCGAGATAGGGCAAGATGCGGGCAGAATCCTCTCCACCGATACTGACAATTACGGCGGTCACCGATTCGTCGGCGAATGCCTGATTTAGATCGGCGGCACGCTGCTGGGGATGGTCGACCAGTTCGCTCGGACTCATCCGCGTCGAGGGATATTCCTTGATCCGTAAACCAAAGAGGTCTCGTAAATTTGATAACCCCATGTCGTAAATATGTGGATACACATGTGGCCCGCCCCACGATGTCGAGATAACAGCGACTGTGTCGCCGTCGTGAAGTCGTCGAGATTTTATATAACCCATTGCATCAGTCTCACCGAACGAACGCTAGTTACGAGTGAATGTACGCGGACCTGAAGGTGGGTTTTTACAACACCGAATACAGAAGCAGATTTCCACTGGTTAACCACCACACACGATTTTCCTTCTAGCTTCAATAAATTCGAAATCATTATCCTTGATAGTACGGAACGGGCAAATTACTCCTTCGATGGCGCCGAATTATTATGTGAAGTAATTAGAGAACGGCGTAAATCAGCAAGGGCCAATATCACACAGTAAACACTCACGACCACAAGCAGCACTGGCAAAAGTAAGCGATGATCATCGAGGACCTCTCCGACTCGGCTTTTGTCTGCTGGATTCATTACTTATTAGGCCAGTTCGTCACGTGAAATGGCCTACTCGGGTAGACGAACCGCAGGGCTAGTTTGGTGTTTCCTGTATCGTTTACGATACTGAAAACGTCTGTATTGTAAATGATACGTACTTGATAATTGTATTGTTTGTGATACAGTTAGTATTTGTATCGATTGGAATACACGGAGCCCTAGATGCGAGTGACCAAACCAACAGAACTGGGCATGGCACTGCGGGATGCCCGTGCGCGTCAGCACCTCTCGCAGCAAGAGGTTGCCGAGCGTTCAGGCGTCCAGCGTTATCAGGTGGCAAACCTTGAACTTGGTAAAGGGAATCCGTCCTTGAAGACGCTGCTCGCTGTCCTTTCAGCGGTTGACCTTGAGCTGCACGTGGACGCAGAGGGGCGCGACAATCTGACCGAACCACGGCGCAACCTTGCCAAACCAGTCAGTTTGAACGATGTTCTATCTCGAGCGCGCAAGTGATGATTCGCTCAAAACGACTTCACGTACTTATCGATGGCGTTCATGCGGGCACGCTCGACCGTAATCGAAGTCGAATGACTCTCACATATGACGATGATTATCGCCACAGCCCAAACGCGACACCATTGTCTACGAGCCTGCCACTGGGATTACAGGTCCACAGTGGGGAACCAGTCGCAGCGTACGTTGACGGACTGCTTCCAGACAGCGAGGTCGTTCGGCGTCGGTGGGCAGCGGAGTTCCAAACCCGAGATACTTCATTTGATCTGATTTCTTGTGTTGGAGAGGATTGCGCGGGTGCCGTGCAATTCATTCGCGAAGATCGCCTCAACCAACTCGACCCAGGTGGAGTTGAATGGCTAAGCCACCAGCAGATCGGTGCGTGGGTTCGACAGTTACGCATCGACCCTGCCGGATGGCTTCAGGATGTGGAGTTGGGCCAATTCTCCATCGCTGGTACGCAATCCAAGTTTGCAATTCTGTACGACGATGGTCGATGGGGACGTCCGTACGGCGCCATCCCGACAACTCACATTGTGAAGCCGGCGTCGTCGAACTTCGCACACCACGAGATCAACGAGCACCTTGCGCTCACAGTTGCGCGTGCCATCGGGTTGACTGCCGCCAGATCCGAGATTATCGAGTTCGACGGCGAACGGGTCGTGGTAGTCGAGCGTTTCGATCGCCTTCGTCTTGATGGCGTGGTTCGTCGCGTCCACCAAGAGGACATGTGTCAAGCCGCCGCGGTGAGGCCAGAACAGAAGTATGAGAATAATGGCGGGCCATCTGCGTCAATCATTGGGTCGTTGATCCGCGACAGGTCGTCATCGGCTGATGAGGATATTGCCGCTTTCATTGACGCCCTCCTTTTCAACTGGTTGATCGCCAACACCGACGCCCACGCCAAGAACTACGGGCTGCTGCTCGCGGGTTCACAATGCAGGTTGGCCCCTCTATACGATCTGGCAAGCGCGTTGCCATATGTCGCTACGGTTCCGACCCTACGTGAACCTGGCAAACTTGACGGTAGGCGTCTCGGGCTCGCGATGAGCGTTGCGGGGATCTATCGACTGAGTGAGATCCGAAAGCGTGATTGGGAGTCGCTGTTTATACAGTCCGGGCTTGACCCTTCAGTTCAACTTTCTCGAGCCCTCTCGCTCGCAGACGCCATCGCGGCCTCCATGGATGACGTCGTCGCCCCAGTTGTCGATGCGCTCGGCGGCCCGATGCCTGAACGTTTCGCCGCGAGCATCTTGAGCCGGCTCGGCTTGTGCCGAGCCGTACTCACCGGCCGACCGGCTAGAGGTTATCGCCCTTGATTTATCTGAAAGTGAAATTGGCGGCAGTTAGAAACTAGTCGATTTTTGAATTAAGTTGCATACTCCACGCTAATTACGCGTGAACGTGCTGACCACCTCGACATGCGGTGTGTGTGGAAACAAATCAAGCACGGTGGCCTGAGCACACTCATATCCGGCGTCGAGTAGCAGCCGCGTGTCGCGTGCGCCGGCGACCGCATCGCAACTCACCAATACGATTCGCGGCGCACGGGTCTGCGTGAGGCGCTTAACTCCCGCCACGCCCAGGCCGCTGCGGGCCGGATCGGCAATGACCAGCCCGGCAGGTTCGACACGCCATTGTTCAACCGAACCACGCACGATCTTGGCGTTGTAACCGGCAAGATTAACACGGGCATCGGCGCACGCCGAATTATTCGACTCGACGAGCACGACTGGAGTGTCGCGACCGACGAGCGTTGCCGAAAATAACCCGACGCCTCCATAAGCATCGATGATGGGGCCATCGACGCCCGACAATGCGGCATCCCCTGCCGCATCACGAACCGCGTTGACGAGCAACTCGGCGCCCTCAAGTGAGCTTTGGAAAAAACTCGACATCGATATTTGCAATGTCACACCGCCGATGACTTCGTGCACGATTGCCTCGTGGCCAACTGCCACATCGTCGCGAAGTCCACTTAAAGTTCCGCGACCATCTTTATCGTGCACCCAAGCACCGCGCTCACGGGTCATCGCGCCACAACGCAGAGTCACCTCATCTGCATTGCGTACCCGGATGTCGTGAACCAGTTCGTTCAGCAACGGGTGAGCCACCATGCACACGGGCGTGTCAACCACTTCGTGCGACGCACCGCGACGAAACCCAAGTCTGCCCGTTGGGTCGACTGCCATTCTCAGGGTGGTGCGATATCCGAATTCAGACACCCGCCCACCGGCCACGACATCAATATCGGTGATCTTGCCGTTACGTCGCAAAGCTTCGCGCACAATTTCGACTTTGGCATTTACTTGGGCGGAGCTGGCGAGGTGCTGCCATGCACATCCACCGCAACCTCGCTCCACATGTTCACAGGGTGGATCGATCCGATCTGGAGACGCTGTCTCAACCCGAAGCAACTTGGCGCGAGCGAAATCTGCCTTGGTATGAGTGATTTCAATATCCACGACTTCATCGGGCAACGCCCCCGGTACGAACACCACACGGCCATCAGTGAGTCGACCAAGTGCATCGCCGCCGGCGACGAGTCTCTCGATGCGCACTTGATGTGAATCCACTGCGCGTGACTCTACGGCATGAGAACTAGGATGAGATGCGTGTCGCGACCCATTCAGATCGCTCCCTCGGTGTTGCCGGTGGACTTTTCAAAACTTGGGGAAGCGATCGTTGCCCTCGATGCGGCCGGTGTCGACTTAATTCAATGGGATGTTATGGACGGCCAGTTTGTACCGAACCTGACATTTGGTCCCGACACCATTGCATCGACACGAGCATTGACCGCATTGCCATTTGAGGCCCACCTGATGGTGCTAACCCCAGACCAAATGGCCAAGCGCTATATCGATGCCGGATGCCAGCGACTCATTGTTCATGCCGAGGCCTGCACACACCTGCACCGCACGCTCGGCAACATTGCTGAGTTAGGAGCCACCGCCGGCGTCGCGCTCAATCCGTCAACGCCGGCCAGCGTGGTGGCACATGTGCTTGACCTTGTCGATCTTGTCCTGATCATGACGGTGAATCCCGGTTTTGGCGGCCAGAAATACATTGCCTCGATGGAGTCAAAAATTTCCGAGGTGCGAAATATGGTTCGCGATGCCGGCTTAAACGATGTCGTCGATGTCGAAGTCGACGGCGGAATTAATTCGCAGACAATTGTTGGCGCCGCCGCCGCCGGAGCCAACGTGTTGGTGGCCGGTAGCGCATTATTTAGGGACGACCTTGGTCTCAAGCACGCTGTTAGTGAACTTCGAACCGCCGCGACGAAAGCGACTTCAGCGAAATAGTTGTTTGACGACTACAACCCCGGCCAATCCCGCGATCACCAAACCAACTGCGACGAGAACCGCCAGCAAGATCTGCCACGGATTGTCCAGCAACGGCGAGAGAATTCCGGTGTCAATCGATGTTCCATCTTCATTAAACGTGCGTATCGGGTCGTCGTATCGCGGACAGGCAACTCCTTGATCACTTAGTCCAATTACTTGATCGCCCCCGAACAATTCGGCAGAAGCACGGACCTTAGAGATCAAGATTGGTGAGTTGACGGCGCTGGCGGCGCCTACAAGATACACCTGCCCCTCGGAAAGAAACTTGGTATCGCGGCCGTAGCGCACGTTGACCACATCTCCGATTGACTCGTCAATTGTCGAATATCCACCGAGCGAACCGGCTCGAACCTGTAATTGCGCATAGGTAGCAGTGGTGTCATCAAGTGAGATCAGTTTGCCAACGAACACGACCTGGGGATCGTTGGGCGATGCACAGCCGGCCGGGATGGTCGTTACGGCCGACGGGTTGAGTGGCGCCGTAACGATAGGAACACCGGTGATATCACCTTGCTCATCGACAGACTCGGGAGGCGGCTCAGTAGTGGTTGTGGCCGAGGCCGAGGCCAGCAAGCCACTCTCAACGATGAGCAGGGCGATTAAACCGGCCGCAGCCAATGTGACAAGGCGACGCACGCCTTAGACGCTACCGACCAGTGAAACGAGGTTCGCGCTTCTCGATGAAAGCCCGCATCGCTTCAATAGTGTCCTTCGTCGCGAAGTTTATGGTCTGAGCGGCACCTTCGTCATCAAGGGCTTGTTCGAGGGTGACGCTGGCCGAGTTGTTCAGCAGTCGTTTTGATTGTGCGAGAGCAATCGGCGGTCCCGCGGCGAGTCGCGTCGCCCAAGCGTCGACAAACTCATCAAGTTCGCCATCCGCCACAACCCTGTTAACCAAACCGAGCCGTTCGGCTTCTGCGGAATCAATGATGTCCGCAAAAAACGCGAGTTCCTTGGCTCGATGCATTCCGATTCGACGAGGCAATACCCATGATCCACCAAAGTCGAGCGACAAGCCACGCCGGGAGAAGATCTCCGAGAACCGCGCGCTGTTCGATGCCACAACAAGGTCGCAGATAAGCGCCATGTTGCAGCCAGCGCCAACGGCGACACCGCGAACCTTGGCAATTGTCGGTTGCGGTATTCGTGCCAATGCTAGGCATACATCGGAAATATGTCGCATAGAGGCGAGTTGGTGCCGATCTGCGACACTGGCCCCATCCGCACTGAGGTCGGCGCCGGAACAAAATTCGCCACCCGCACCGGTGAGCACCATTACCCGATCCGAATCGGTGTTGGCAATCTGATGAAAAGTGTCCAATAATTCCTGCCACATGGTCGCATTTGCGGCATTTTTCTTGGTCGGGCGGTTCATGGTCACCGTAACGACGCCTTTATTACGAAAAACCTCAAGTGTTTCCATAAAAGTGACCATACTGGCTACATGGGATTCGATCCGCACCGTAAACAGGTCAAACGCCCGACCGATTACCTGATCGTCATCAGTGCCCTCATGACAATTTCGCTTCTTCTACTTTGGGCGTTTCGCGGATAGCGTTTCGCGCTAGATGGGAATGTGGGACGGCTCGTTCGGAAGTGTCGAAGTTCGGCGAGTACAACCATACGAAGCGCTTAAGAAATACGTGTGTCCCGGATGTGGCCGCGACATTCCCATGGGAAAGGGACATTATGTATGTGTTCCCGCCGATGCACCCGATCTGCGACGCCACTGGCATTACGCCTGCTGGGATAATCGCAACTGATAGTTAGTTCTGCCGATTTCCTTTTGCAACATCATTAACATCAAGCAATTCAATGGCTTGTGCGGCATCGATCGTCCCGTCTTCGATAACCACATCAAGTAGCGCACGACGCTCAACTTTGGCTTTCTTGACTAGTGCGGCAACCCGGTCGTAACCGAGCACATTGTTTAGTCGCGTGGCAATGGCCGGCGTGGCCTCGGCGTAGTAGGCGCAATGCTCAACATCGGCCTCGATGCCATCCACGCAACGAGTGGCGAAAAGCGTGCAGGCTCTGGTGAGGATTTTTATTGATTCAAGCAAATTGGCCGCGATCAACGGCTGGTATGCATTCAACTCGAAGGCACCTTGTGATCCCGCGAACGCGATCGTGGTGTCGTTGCCAAAAACCTGGGCGGCAACCTGGGTTACCATTTCGCACATCACCGGATTGACTTTTCCGGGCATGATCGAGGAACCGGCTTGCAACTCGGGTAGATAAATTTCGCCAAGGCCCGCCGCTGGGCCCGATGCCATTAACCGGATATCGCTGGCGATCTTGAATAGTGCAACAGCAAGTCCGCGCAGGTGACTAGACGCTTCGACCAGGCCGTCACGCGAGGCCTGGGCGGCAAATCGACTTGGTGCAATTGATAATTCGATGCCATACCTATCCGCGATGCGGGCAACAACGTCGGCACCAAACTGAGGCGAAGTGTTTAGTCCGTTGCCGACCGCTGTTCCTCCTAATGGCACTCGACCGAGACGAGATAGCGAGGTTTGTAGACGCTCGCTCGCTTCGCGTAGTTGCGAGGCGTATCCGTTGAACTCGTCACCAAGAAAAATGGGAACGGCATCCATCATGTGGGTTCGACCGGCCTTTACAACATCGGCAAATCGACTGGCGGCGATGTCAAGCGACGCTGTCAATTGAGCGATTGCCGGCAACAGCGACCACTGGATTTGAACGACCGCGGCGATGGTCACGGCGGTCGGAAATACATCGTTAGATGACTGCCCAAAATTGACATGATCATTCGGATGCACCATTAGCCCGCAAGCCTCCGTGGCCAGACTGGCCACGACTTCGTTGACATTCATGTTTGTCGAAGTACCCGATCCCGTTTGAAACACATCAATCAGGAATTGCTGGTTGTGCTCGCCAGACTCAACGGCCGAGGCGGCCGTGGCAATGGCGGCAAATCGGACAGCGTCATCATCGACCGCGTCTGCGCCGTTAATTATCGCGGCGTCGGATTTGATCGCAGCCAGCGCGTGCACCACCTCGATTGGCAACGGTGACCCGGACACATCAAAGTTGGCGAGGGCTAACTCGGTCTGTGCTCCCCAAAGTGGTTGCGACGGATCAATGGTCGTCATGCGGGTCCACGTTAGATCAAGTACTGCTTATTGTACTAACGCCAGCACTGTTAAAAGGCGTCTGTCACAATCTCAAGTCGTGATCCGAGCACACAAGCAACATCAAAGCGAACGTGACGGATGATTAATGATTGTCTCCCCCGCAATTCCGGCAACAAGATGGCGGTGGCTCGTCGCAGTCTCAATTGTTTGGAGGAAGTAACTGCCTCGGCAGGTGTACCAAAGGCAGTACTCGCACGCGCCTTAACTTCACACACCACGAGCTCGTCGCCGATCATGGCCACGATATCCAGTTCACCCCGGGCGCATCGCCAATTGCGCGCAATTATCCGATAGCCGTGACTTTCGTACCAACGAGCGGCAAGATTTTCGGCCCACCTCCCACGCGCGATTCGCGCGGCCGAACCTACAGATCGACTCGCGGCAGTTCTTCGATATTCAGATCCTTGAAACTGAGCACGCGAACTCGTTGCACGAACCGGCTCTTGCGGTACATGTCCCACACCCATGCGTCCACCAACACCACTTCGACTATCGGGCGCGATCCCTCGGATAATACTTTTACATCGACATTATTGGCTAGATAAAATCGCCGATCGGTTTCGACGGCAAAGCGGAACATGCCGACGACATCTTGATATTCCTGGGCGAGGTGGAGCTCGCGCTCGGCCTCAAAATTTTCGAGATCGTCAGTATTCAACGATGTCCATGCTCAATGTGTAGAGACAGGTGCAAAAATTGCTACTTAAACTTCACGCTTTTCGCGAATCTTGGCCGACTTGCCCTTGCGCTCACGGAGGAAATTAAGTTTCGCTCGGCGCACATCTCCGCGCTTGACGATTTCTAGTTTGGATACCGAGGGGCTGTGCATAGGAAAGGTTCGCTCGACACCAACGCCGTAACTGACCTTGCGCACCGTGTATGTTTCGGCCACGCCCGAGCCGGCTATCGCCACAATATTGCCTTGAAAAACCTGGACGCGCTCTTTGCCACTTTCGGTGACACGCACATGCACCTTGACTTCGTCTCCTGGCCCCACGCTAGGAATGTCCGTGCGCAAAAATTGATTGTCGACAATGTCGGTGGACTTCATAGCGATCGATCCTTTAGTAGGGGAAACCCATTACAGGGGGAACCTAGAAGGATACGGCACCGGCGGGAACTCTTCCAACAGGCGTTTTTCGGCGCCGTTAAGACCACCGCGCTTGGCGATCAAATCGGGACGCGAAGAAATCGTTCGATGGAGTGCCTGGGCCCGCCTCCAACGCTCGATGCGAGCGTGATCACCGCTGCGCAGCACCTCCGGCACCTGCCAACCGCGAAATTCGGCAGGCCGTGTGTAGTGCGGCTCTTCAAGCGTGCCATTTGCTCCAAAACTTTCGGATTCCGGCGAGTCGCTATTGCCCATCACGCCCGGCACCAGTCGAGTCACGGCCTCAATAATCAGGCATGCGGCGACTTCGCCACCCGCCAACACGACGTCGCCCACCGAGACTTCGCCGTCAACAAGATGTTCAAGAATTCGGTGGTCAACACCTTCGTAGCGACCGCATAGCAGGCTAAAGCCACCGCCGGCTAGAAGTTGCTCGGCAAAGTGTTGGTCGAATTGTCGCCCACCCGGCGACAACAGCAATAATGGCCGAGGAGGCTGTACTGCTTCAACCGCGGCAAATACCGGTTCGGGACGCAGCACCATGCCGGCGCCGCCACCGAAAGGTGCATCGTCGACGCTGTGATGCACATCGACAGAGTGTTCGCGCAGGTCATGGCATCGCAGATCGATCAGGTGCTCGCCACGAGCGCGGCCGAGCAAACTCTCGGAGCAAAAGTCATCGACAATTTTGGGAAATATAGAAAACACATCGATACGCATGGAGGCTTCGACGCTCATTGCTCAAACAGTCCTGCCGGCGGATAGATCGTGATGCGTCCATCTTCGTGGGACACCACAAATGGCACGGGAACCAGCCCTCCGGTGTCAAGTTCGATAATGGGGTGGGCGGGATTGTCCATGACGCTTACACATATTCCAAATTGCGTGCCGTCGACGCCGAGGACGACACAACCGACTAGTTCGTGAACCCACAAGATCGAAGAATCCTCGATCGGTTCACCGTATAAGTCTTGGTTGGAAAGTCGCTGGGCAACATTGCGGTCCGACAAACCCACAAATTCGATGAGCCATCGGCTCTCCTGTTTCTTCGACGAGGCGACTTCGTACCACTTCCCCGCCGCCCAAAGTCTCGCGCCGGGTGCGCTGCGGGCAGGATGATCCGCATACAAATGCGCGTACATTGCGCCGCGAATCCCAGGGGGCCGCGCCAGGCGACCAACGTGCAATAGCCCCGTGGGCGGTAGTCGCTCAGTCGTCGACGAAGTCGACATCAACATCTACGCCATCGCGAGTGGCAATCGCGCGAACCACGGTGCGAATGCTTTGCGCAGTTCGACCACGCCGACCAATGACACGACCGAGGTCACCATCACCAACGCGTACTTCGAGAAGAACTTTGTCGCCGTCTGGAAACCCTTCCACTCGGACCGCCTCGGGATTGTCGACGATGGAGCGAACCACGTGATCAAGTACCGCCGAGGCCACGGGTGCAGGATTGACGCTGGATGTTTCAGACACGAGAAAATCTCAGAATTACTTGGCGGTCTTCGAAGCGGAAAACTCGGCCCACGCACCCGATATTTCAAGAAG
Organism: uncultured Acidimicrobium sp.; assembly: GCA_964351545.1. Taxonomy (GTDB): domain Bacteria; phylum Actinomycetota; class Acidimicrobiia; order Acidimicrobiales; family Ilumatobacteraceae; genus UBA3006. Next base: position 41,915 of record CAYGOJ010000001.1, on the reverse strand, counting down.
CTTTTTCACTCGTTCGCTGGGCAATGCGCCCTGCTTGAGCCATTTAATGGCCTTCACATTGTCCACGCTGAGCACCGATGGATCGTTCTTGGGGTGATAATTGCCAACAATTTCAAGGAACTTTCCGTCACGAGCGTTACGGGTATCGGCAGCAACGATGCGATAGTGCGGCTGTTTGGTTTTGCCCACTCTTGTGAGGCGAAGCTTGACGGACATGGGTGACAGGCTAGCGGGACGACCCCCGAGAGCCCAACGCATCGGCCAAATCAAAGCCTTTTGCACCTTTGCCTCCCTTACCACCCGACGCACCCATTCGCTTCATCATCTTTTGCATTTCACTGAATTGCTTGACGAGGCGATTGACGTCGGCTATCTGTGTGCCGCTTCCTTTGGCAATTCGACTCCGACGACTGCCATTAATAATTTCAGGTTGAAGTCGTTCATCGGTAGTCATCGAGCGAATAATTGCTTCGGTCAGCTTGACCTGATCGTCACTAATTTCGGCGTTTTTCATTTCGTTGGGCATACCGGGGATCATTCCCATGACATTTTGTAATGGCCCCATCTTCTTGATTTGTTGCAATTGCTCAAGAAAATCGTCCAAGGTGAATGCACCCTCGAGCATTCTTGTCGCCGCCGCCTCGGCCTGATCCTTTTCGTACACTCGTTCGGCTTGCTCAATGAGAGTGAGCATGTCGCCCATGCCAAGGATTCGACCGGCCATCCGATCGGGATGGAACTGTTCGAAAGCGTCAAGCTTTTCTCCGGTTGCGGCAAAGGCAATTGGCTTGCCGATGACCTGTTTCACCGATAGCGCCGCCCCGCCGCGCGCGTCTCCATCGAGTTTCGTCAGAATGACGCCCGATATGGCCAGCGAGTCATCGAATGCTTTGGCAACCGCAACCGCGTCTTGGCCCGTCATCGCATCGACAACCAGAAACGTATAGTGAGGCGAAACGGCATCTGAGATATTCCGCACCTGTCGCATCATTTCGTCGTCAATCGCCAAACGACCGGCCGTATCGACGATCAGCACATCGCGCCCAATGCTGCGCGCGTGGTCCAGTCCTGCCCTAGCGGTCGCAACCGGGTCGCCGGATACGGAGAACACGGGAACATCTAATTGGGCGCCAAGTACTTTGAGTTGCTCAACCGCAGCGGGGCGCTGCAGATCGGCTCCAACAAGTAATGGCTGGCGGCCCTGCGATTTGAACCAGCCGGCCAATTTGGCCGCGCTCGTGGTTTTGCCGGACCCTTGCAGACCGGCCATCAGCACGACGGTGGGCGGATGCGAAGAGTAGGCGATCTTCAGAGTTTCGCCACCGAGCATCGCCACCAATTCGGCATTGACAATCTTGATGATTTGTTGCCCGGGGTTTAGTGCAGTGGACACCGTGGCGCCGATGGATTGCTGGCGAATGTGTTCAATCACGTTGCCAACCACTACGACATTGACATCGGCCTCAAGAAGTGCCGTGCGAATCTCGCCGAGCATCTCATCTACATCGTCTTGAGTAAGACGGCCCTTGTTGCGAAGTCGCTTGAGAATACCGCCGAGACGATCAGCGAGTGAGTCGAACATGTTGCTGCCGAAGGTTAGCGGTGAAAATCGCCTTAGCCGACAACGGCGTCGGTGACAATGTCATTGTCTATTGCCACCGTTACGCGACATTCGCAGTAATCCATCGTGAGTGCAAATTGTTCGCCGTCGCGACTTCCGATACGCCAAACCCAACCGTTGGCCTTGGCCTGTGCCTCGGCGTCCGACTCGGTTTTGCCAATAAGTGTTGCTGCCTGTTCGGCCGTGATAACAACATTGCCACCCGGAATCGTCGATTGTGAACTAACGGTCGTCTCAACCGTCGAGTCACTAGATGATGAACATGCCGACAGCACCAGTCCGCCCGACACACCAAGCACACATATGAAAAGGAACCGCTTCATGATTGATCAAACAGCGCGGCAATAAATTCGTCTGGGTTGAAGGGTGCCATGTCTTCAATTGTCTCACCAATTCCGACCAACTTGACTGGAATTCCGAGTTCGGTTTCGATAGCGAACACAATTCCGCCCTTGGCCGATCCATCAAGCTTGGAAAGCACCACGCCCGTGACCTGAGTGGCGATGGCAAACTGGCGGGCCTGCACCAACCCGTTTTGTCCGGTCGTGGCATCAATCACCAGCAATACCTCGGTTACTTTGCCCATGTCTTTTTCGGCAACCCGTCGTACTTTTTTTAGTTCCTCCATCAAGTTGGTGTTGGTTTGCAGGCGTCCGGCGGTGTCGGCAATGACCAAATCAATGCGACGAGAATGCGCGCTTTGTACGGCATCAAAAATAACCGAACTCGGATCGCTACCTTCGGCGCCTCGAATGAGCGTCGCGCCTGAACGCTCGGCCCAGGTGCCAAGTTGCTCGACGGCCGCCGCGCGAAAAGTATCCCCGGCCGCGAGCAGCACTGTGCGTCCGGCGGCGACTTGCTGAGCACTTATCTTGCCAATACTCGTCGTCTTTCCGGCGCCATTGACACCGACAATGAGCCAAATGTTTGGTCCATCAATCGACTCATCGAATACCAGTTCGCGGTTGATGTCTCGCAACTGTGAAGCCATTTCTGCGCGCAGGGCCTGCACCAGTTGATCAGGCGTAACGATCACTTTATTCTTGACGCTCTGGCGCAAACCGTCCAGCAAATCTTGCGTTACTCGAACACCAACATCGGCAAGTAACAGCGCCTCTTCCAACTTGCCCCATGAGGCGTCGTCGATTTCACTGCGCACCAACAAACTCGCCAGGTTTCCCGACCACGCGGTGCGGGTTTTTGCTAATCGATCCCGAATGCTTGGCGTCGGGGCGGTGATCGCCTCGACCGGCGCATTGACCGACACGGGCACGGCTCGTGTGACAGCAACATTTCTGGCCGACGCACGACGCCGAGTGACGACTAAAAGACCAACTCCGAACACCACTACGGCAATTGCCAGCAGCGGAAGAATAAGGGATGAAGTCTGGCCGATCATGCCGACTTCGCGGCCGCACGTTCAACGATCACGCGAGATGATCCGCCAGATTGCATTGTTACCCCGAGAAGACAATCTCCTGCCTCCATCGTTCTCTTCTGGTGACTGACGATGAGTAGTTGTGCCTCCTGGCGAAACTCGTCCACAAGGTTCAAGAAGCGATGGAGGTTGACATCGTCGAGGGCCGCTTCAACCTCATCCATGACATAAAACGGCGAAGGTCGACTGCGGAATACCGCGAACAGAAATGCCAGGGCCGCCAGCGAACGCTCACCGCCCGACAGTAGGGACAATTTCTTGATGTTCTTGCCGCTCGGCTTTGCTTCAATTTCAATTCCCGTGTTGAGCAAATCGTCCGGCATCGTAAGCGTGAGCTTGCCGATGCCACCTGGGAAAAGCATGGCGAATAGTTTTTCGTAATTGTCACGAACGTCAGCAAATGCCGCGGCGAAGACAGATTGAATTTCACGATCCACTTGCTTGATCACCTTGATGAGTTCACGGCGTGAGTTTTTAACGTCGTCCAACTGTTCCTCGAGAAATGTGTGACGTGCCTGCAACTCGTCAAATTCGTTGAGGGCCAATGGGTTGATCGGGCCCATGATTCTCAGTTCGCGTTCCAACTCGCGCATGCGAGCGATAGGGGTGACTCCGTCTGGCAACTTAGGCAGCGGAGTGTCGACGGCGATTTGCGGTTCAACCTGTTGATCGCGACGTAACGAATCTACGGATGCCTCCAATCGCATCCGTACTTCGGCTTCCTCAATTTCCACCCGACGGTTTCGTTCCCGCCTCTCGTCCAACTGATGCTCGAGATCCGATCGCTCTTTGCGAGATTCATCCAACCGCTTCGAAATCAAGCGAACCTCATCGCTTTGACGACGACGGGCTTCGAGCAGAAGTTTCTGACGCCCGTCCAACGAATCTTTCATCCCATCGACAAACGATGACAAGCGAACTATCGCATGCAAGGCGCCTTCGACTTGTAACCGTCGTTGGGTGGCAGCGTTTCGCGCGTCGGAATCAACACTCAGCCGCGCCTCGACATCGGCCAAACGCGAATTGAGGAACTGTCGGCGTTCCTGCAAGCCGGCGGTCTTGACTTCGAGGTCGTTACGCAACAGAGAAAGCAACCCATGCAGTTCGGCCTGCACCGAACGCAGTGAGTCATATGCGCTCGCCATCTCATCATTGCTCGATGCCGTTTGCGATCGATGGCGTTCGAGAAGATTCAATGCGGCCGTGTGCGAGTCACGTGCCCGAACCAAGTTCAGCTGGGCGCTGGACAACTCAACTTCGGCAAGTCGCAGAGCTTCTCCGGCTCGCTGAGCACGACTTGCAGATTCGTCAAGCGCCGCTGCTGTGACGATGGTCGCTCCGACTTTTAACCCAGCAGATGAGAAGCGCTCGTCATCGCCGGTTATCACGACGACATCGGGATGTGCCAGAGCGACGTCGACCGCATCTGTCCATGACTGAACGAAAACGACTCGTGACAACAACACATCCAGTAGTCGATTTATTTGAAATTCGTGTTCTCCGGAACTAGCCCTGACACTGCTTCGTAGCGATACTCCCTTATCGATTCTCGGCGTGATCGGAACTGTGGCAATTGCGTTCAATGCCAGGACAGACCCCGAATGGGCACCTTGCCGTAATTTCTGTAGCGCCCGGCGGGCCGCGTCGGCGTCGGTGGTAACCATTGCCGCAAGGGATTCGCCTAGCGCGACTTGCACGGCCGTTTTCCGTTCGCTATCTATTTCAAGCAAGTCAGCAAGCGCCCCAACAGCTCCGTCAAGGTCTTGCAGCAATGCGCTACCCGCTCGCGATGTGTCGATGCTCGACTGCAGTGCGTGCATTCGCGACGTAGCCAAGATGGAGTCGGACACTGCAGTCGTGTGCGTTGAAAATGCCACGTCTCGGGCCATTTCGGCCCGCACTCGTTCGGAGTCGGCGGCCGTAAGTCGCTGCAACAAATCAATCTCGACCCGCGCTTCGCCGGCGACTACCGCCCGAAGACGATCAATTTCTTCGTTAAGGCCGCGAACTTGACCATTTAATTCACCAACTTTTATCGTCGTGTTGCGTGCATCTTCGAGACTGTTGATTCCATCGCTTGGACCGGTTCCGGCCACCGATTCGACCGCTGAAAGCTGATCGATTACCTTCTGCAGTTCTTGGCGCAGTGTGGTCGCGTCGGCCTCTAGTGTGGCAATGACACCGGAATCCATTAGTTGACCGCGATCGCGCTCCACCGATCTTCGACGCTCGGCGAGCACGGCCAGCAAGCCACTGGCACGACCGCGTAACTGTTCGACGCGAACGAGCTCGTCGTTGACCTGAGAATCTCCGCGCGCCGACAACTGGGACTCGTCGGCCATGACCGCGGTGTCAAGCGCGGACAATCGCGACCGCAGCGTGCGCTCCGATTGCTCCCCCTCAAGTTTATCGGCGACCAAATTTGTGAGTCGCTTGCGGAAACCGAAAATCTCCCGACCTGTCAGAAAAACTTGCAAGTTGTGTAGTTCAGAGGCAAGTGCGCCGTGTCGTCGCGCCGAGTCGGCCTGACGTTCGAGTGGTCGCAAATTACGACGAACTTCGCGCAGTAGATCTTGCGCGCGCAGCAGGTCGGCCTCGGTATTGTCGAGTCGACGCTGTGCCTTTTCGCGTCGCTTTCGATGCTTAAGCACACCAGATGCTTCTTCGATAATCCCGCGTCGGTCTTCTGGACGGGCGTTGAGCACGGCGTCGATTTGGCCCTGACTTACGATCACATGTTGCTGACGACCGACGCCGGCATCGGACAGCAGGTCTTGCACATCTAACAATCGGCAGTCAATGTCGTTGATTGCATAGGCGCTCTCGCCACTACGAAACAACGTCCGCTTGACCGTGACTTCGGTGAACTCAATTGGTAGCAAGCCGGAACTGTTATCGATGGTGAGGGTCACCTCGGCGCGTCCGAGCGCCGGACGCTTGGACGTTCCCGCGAATATGACATCGTCCATCTTCTGACTGCGAACCGCTGACGGGGCCTGGGCGCCAAGCACCCAGGCAATGGCGTCCACCACGTTCGACTTTCCCGATCCATTGGGACCAACCACAACGGTGACCCCTGGCTCGAGTTCCATCACCGTGGTGTCGGCAAAGGACTTGAAGCCCTTGAGGGTTAGCGATTTGAGAAACACGTCAAACGGCGAGAATAGTTGAAAAATCGCCGCAACACGGACTCTCTATCGATAAATAATCACTCTCACCTTTGGCATTTCGGGCAGTAGCAGGTGGTTCTTCCCGACACAACCGTTTGCGCTATGCGAGCAACCCCACATGTGAGGCAGGATTCACCGGCTCGACCATAGACACGATGCTGCAATTGATAGCTCCCAGAGGCACCATCTAGATCGACATATTGCGAATCGACAAGGGTACTGCCGCCATGTTCAACTGCTTGGCGCAAAATTCCCACAATCGCCTGATGCAATCGATCGGTTGTCGATCTCGACAACCGCGCCGGAATTCGCTTCGGTCGAAGCCGTGCCACGTGCAGTATTTCATCGGCGTAGATATTGCCGATTCCCGCCACCACGTGTTGGTCCAATAACACCGCCTTAAGGCTTCCTCGCTTAGGTCGGAGCAATCGATGCAGCAAATCCGTCGAAAAGTCATTGGAAAGCGGGTCAACTCCCAATAGAGCCAACTCCGGGACCAGACTTGTGGCCCCGGCCGGGTCAAATACAACCACTTCGCCAAATGTGCGCGGATCAACGAACCAAAGTTCTTGCGCATCGTGAGTTGCATCCGGCGAGAGGTGCAACACCACATGAGTGTGTGGTGGTCGCTTGGAACCGCGCGGCACAACGAGAACCCGACCGCTCATCCGCAGGTGAATCATTAACGATTCGCCCGAATCGAGCGAACACAGCAGATATTTGCCGCGCCGATTTGCCTCTGTGATGCGCACTCCAGATAGCCCATCAATGAGGGACTCTCGACTTGTTCTGCGTACGGTTCGTTCGCGCCCTACTTCGACTCGCTCGATTCGGCGTCCGACGACATGGTCGGCGAGCCCGCGTCGAACAGTTTCGACTTCGGGCAGTTCAGGCATTGCTGTTAGCCGAGTTCGCGTTGCAGCGTGTCGCAGGCAATTTCTGCAGCCATCTGTTCCGCCGCCTTTTTTGATCTCCCCTCGCCATGGCCAAGATCGCGACCATTGACCACAACGATTGCGTAGAACATCTTTTCGTGATCTGGTCCATCATCCGTGATGAGATAGTGGGGCGCAACATCAAACAGCCGCGCGGTCATTTCCTGCAATCGGGTCTTGGCATCGATCCGGTCAAGATTTTCAATCGCGCTTGCAATACTTTCGCTCATCAATGCGCTCACGACCTCGTAGGCGACGGTGGCACCAGCGTCCAGATACACGGCGCCAATGAGTGACTCGAGCGCGTCCGAAAGGATCGATGTTTTTTCTCGCCCACCCGCAAGATCTTCGCCACGGCCGAGGCGCAGGCATTCTCCGATACCGATGCCGTCCGCAACTTCGGCCAGCGATGTGGCATTGACAACGCTCTTGCGCAGATCGGTGAGTTTGCCTTCCGCTAAATCGGAGTGTCGGCGATAGACGATGTCGGCCACCACCCATCCGAGCACCGCATCGCCAAGAAACTCCAATCGCTCATTCGATGTGAATCCCTCGTTTTCGGCAATCCAGCTTCTGTGTACCATCGCTACTTCGAGTAGCGAATGGTTTACAAAGGCGTGGCCAATCCGCGACTCGAGCGCATTCAGTTGTTCGTTCACTGTGCGGCAATTGCTGTGGCGAGTCGACCAATCATGTCGCAGTCGACCATTTCTTTTGCAACTTTGATGCCGTTGAATATGGCTCGCGCATTTGACGAACCATGGGAGATAATGCACACGCCATCTACTCCCAGCAAGATCGCCCCGCCCGTACTGTCGGGGTCGAATTGCGAATAGAGGCCGAGCAACGCCGGCATCAGAGCATCAGCATGCACCTTGTATTCGGGCGCTCCAATGGCGGCAAACAACGCCTTCACAATCCCGCGCATGGCACCTTCCAAAGTTTTCAGCGCAACGTTGCCGGTGAATCCATCGGTGACGACAACATCGACATCGGTTGTCATGATGTCGCGACCCTCGACATTGCCAATGAAGTTGATGCCCGATGTATCGCTCAGCAACTGGTACGCCTCTTTGCGCAACGAGTCGCCCTTGCCTGGTTCCTCACCTATCGAAAGAAGTCCCACGCGTGGATTATCAATTGTGTAACGCGCATTGGCGTACACCGAACCCATCAATGCAAACTGAGTGAGCCATTGGGCCTCGACCTCCGCATTTGCTCCGGCATCAAGCAACAGGGTCGGCGTCGAGCCGGGCACTGGAATTGGAGTAGCGATCGCCGGCCGCTTGACACCCTTGATGCGACCCATTCGCAACAGCGCCGAGGCCATGGTCGCCCCCGTATTGCCGGCCGAGATCATCGCGCTGGCAACGCCGTCGCGCACGAGTTCGGCCGAACGGACAAGGGTTGAGTCTTTTTTATTGCGTACAGCGGATGCGGGTTCTTCGTGCATGTCGATGAACTCAGACGCAACATGCAACGGCAAGTTCCCACGCTCGGCGAGATCCGCGGGACCGACAAGCAATACTGGAATTCCTGCTTCTAGCGCCTGTTGTGCGCCGCCAATGTTGTCGCCTGGCGCGTTATCGCCACCTAGCGCATCAACTGCAACTGGCAACATGTGGGTAGTAGACCCAACCGCGTCGAAAGGTTATTTAGCCGACGTCGACGGCGACGCGACCCTTGTACCAACCACAGTTGCCGCACACATTATGTGGCAGTTTGGTGCTGGAACATCGGGGACAAACGCTACGTGACGGTGCTCCGAGCTTCCATGCCGCAGCCTGGTGACTGTGGCCCTTCATCTTGGACTTTTTCTTCTTTGGTACTGGCATCGCTCGCTCGGCTTTCGGAGTATCGCCCACACGCAGGTGAACATAAAATCAACGGCTTGTCAGGTTATCGCCGACGGTTCTTAATCCCCCAATTGTTGTCGTAACTCGTCGAGCGCCGCCCAGCGTTCATCGACCGGTCGCGCCTCACAATTGCAAGGACTCGTTTGCAAGTCGGCCCCACATTGCGGACACAGTCCGGGGCAATCTGCGCTACACAGCGAGGAATTAGGTTCGCTGAGCAGGACCAGTTCGCGGATCATGGGTCGAAGGTCTAACTGCTCGGTACCAAGTGGATACGCGTCTGGATTGTCGGGAATCCGTTGATACAACTCATCGACGATGGCTTCCGAGTCTTGAGCGATGGGTCGTAAGCAACGACGACACTGCAATTGCCAATGTCCTCCCAACAGACCATGGACGACGATGCCATTGGAGATGCTTTCCAGATCCAGACACACATCGATGAGCGAATCGTCGGTAATTCGAAACTCGTCAAACCCAAACTGACTCGCCGGAACACTTAGCGTGATGTTTTTCTTGGTGCCTGTCCGGCGAAGGAGTTCGACGATGTTGACGATAAATGGTGACCCCATGATGCCACCATCTTGTCCAGTGACTAGTACTCGTCGTCGGCTTTGTCCTGGTCAAAGAAGCCATCACGCGAGCGCAAGTTTTCATCAGAGGGGTCGGTCAAGACTTCGTCGTCCGCACCAGACTGGTTTGAAATCGATAGCCGCTGCCTACCCTGTGCCACCGTTCGCGTAAGTCGATCAAGGAGAATTTCAAAACTTCCTAGCCTGCGGTCGAGAAAATCTTCGGTCTCGTTCTTAAGTCGGCGCGAATCGGTGTCGGCCGCCTCGAGTACTTGGCGAGCACGAGTTTCGGCCGATCGCACCACCTCGGTGCGCTGGACAAGGCGCTCGGCTTGAACTCGCGCGGCTTCGACGATCTCATCGGCGTCGCGTTGCGTCTTAGCCATGAACTCGGTGCGCTCTTTAAGCATCCATCTGGCCTGTCGAATTTCGTCCGGCAAGCAAGCGGCCGCATCTTGCAGCAGCCCGACAATATTGTCGCGATCGATTCGTGGTGTGCTCGACAGTGGAACGTTTGGCGCGGTGGCAATCTTGTCGATGACTTGATTTAATAGTGTTTCGGTGTCGCCCAATTCAATTGGTATTGTCTCGTCAATAATGTCGGCGTCAAAATCGTCGTAATTGTCATCATCATGATTCATATTTCGGCACTTTACCTGTGTTTTGCTCGAATGGCGTTATCCACATTGACCGGAACAAGCGTGGACACATCGCCGCCATGGGCGGCGATTTCTCGAATATAACGACTACTGATAAAACCGTGACCCGGCAGGGCCATCATCACCACCGTACGAATGCCGCTCACCGAGTAATTGGTATTGGCCATTTGCTGTTCAATTTCAAAGTCCCCGGCGTTTCGCGCACTTTTGACAATGCAACTTGCTTGCACCTGTGCGGCTGCATCAATTGCCAATCCGGCGAATGCCTCAACTCGTACTCCTCGAACATGGGCCAAGGTAACTTTGGCAAGTGCAACCCGGTCGTCAATACTGAAATAGCCAATGGGTTTTTCTGGATTGTGGATAACTGCAACCACGACTTCACCGAATAGTGAAGCGGCCTGCTCGACGGTATCGACGTGACCCAGGTGAATCGGGTCAAAACTTCCTGGGTACAGCGCAATCATGGTTTGTACGGTATCCGCTGAATAAAGGTGACATACGCCCGACCGTATCGTTTGGATCGAATCACTTCCCAGTCACTGCAAGCGGCAATTTCGCTGCCTAGTTCTCGATCACTTTCGGCAACCACCAACGATGCGGTTGAACAGTTCAATAAATCGGGCCACTTGGCAAATTCATACGGTGGATCTGCCAACACCAGGGTGGCGTCGGGAATCGTGCCGAGGTACATCAAGCCGTCGCCGCGAATGACGCCAGAGCGTTCACGCAAATCGAGCGCTTCAATGTTTGCGCGCAGGGCATCTAGAGCAAGTCGATCTCGCTCGATAAATGTGCAATGGGCGGCACCACGCGACAAGGCCTCGATTCCAAGTGCCCCGCTGCCCGCAAACAAATCGACCACCCTGGCACCGAGGATCACATTGAGACTGCCGAGAGCGTTGAATGTGGCTTGGCGTGCCTTGTCGGTGGTGGGTCGGGTAATCGAACCTTGTGGTGCGACAATTCGTCGACCGCGCAACTCGCCCGCCACAATGCGCATGCATCCACGCTATTGC
>CAYGOJ010000001.1:5884-30545 GCA_964351545.1 uncultured Acidimicrobium sp. | reverse complement strand
CCATGAACTCTGGGGACGACGATCGCTTCGACGGACCCGCCGAGGCACCGACCGAGTCGATAATCTGCGTCGATTGCGGTGGCCGAGCCCACCTATTGACACCACCTCGCGACGACGGCGAATGGCTAGCGGGCGACGTCGTTGCCTATCGCTGCAGCGACTGCCTAGATCGTTGGGACATTGAGTTGCCACCAATCGGTGACTAGCCCTCAGCCAATACCGTTTCGGTCATTGTCAACACACATAGTCAGTATGATTTTTCTCATGGGGCAATCACGGATCACAATTAGCCACGACCATATGGACGGAATGCCCTGCATTCGAGGACTTCGAGTCACGGTTTCGTCAATTCTTGGACAACTTGCCGGGGGTCGCACCCACGACGAGATCCTTCAGGACTACCCCTATTTGAGTTCAGAAGACATCATTGCTGCATTGGAATTTGCGGCAAAAATCACCAGTGGGCATGAACTTTCGCTTCCTGCGTGAAGTTCATCCTCGACGCAAACCTCTCCCCACGACTTTCAGCCGACTTAAGTACTGCTGGTTTCGAAACCCAGCATGTGGGCGAATTGGGTTTGTTGCGCGCCTCCGATCTTGAAATTATCCACTTCGCCAAAAGACATCAAGCAGTAGTAATCACCGCCGATATCGACTTTGGCAATCTACTCACGATGCACCGTTTACTTAAGCCTTCAATAATTTCAGTTCGACATGTGGAACGACTAAACATTGCAGAGTTACTCCTGCTCATAACATCTGCCATAAAATCGAGTCGCCATCTCCTCGATCGAGGAGGAATAATCGTTGTCGAGCCGGGAAACATTCGACGGCGTACGCTGCCATTGCAAACCGGAACAACGTGACTAGCTCTTAAATAGGAACTCTTCATCTTGTGGAGAGAGCAAAAGTTCTAACTCGTCGCGCAGTTCGGGATGCTTCGACAAAGTCGGGTCGGCATCGATAATCTGAAATGCCGCCTCTCTGGCAGTGTCGATGAGTTCGCGATCGCGACGAAGCGAAGCCAACTTGAGGTCGCTGCGACCCTTTTGCATCGTGTTCATCAGAGTTCCCTCGCCTCGCAATTCGAGATCAACTTCGGCGAGCACAAATCCATCGGTCGAACTCACCAGCGCATCCACCCGCGGCGAGCCGACATCCGGGTCCTTGGTTTGTAGCCAGCAAATAGACGCCACCGAGCCACGCCCGACGCGTCCCCGCAACTGGTGCAGCTGGGCAATGCCGAAACGATCTGCGTCCAGAACAACCATCACAGTTGCATTTGGAACATCAACTCCCACTTCGATCACCGTCGTGGCAACAAGCACATCCAAATTTCGATTACGAAACGCCGTCATCACCAAATCCTTTTCTGGCGACGACATTCGTCCGTGCAACAAACCAAGTCGCAGTCCCTTCAGTTCAACCTGTTGGAGTTGCTGATAGATCTCTTCGGCCGCGGCGACCTCTAATTTGTCGCTCTCCTCAATCATCGGACACACGACGTACGCCTGTTGACCCGCCCCAACCGCATCGCGCACGTCTGTCCACATCATCGCCTCGAGCAATGGACCAGCCGCCCACTTGGTTTTGATCGGCGTACGCCCCGGCGGGAGTTCATCCAGCACGCTGACGTCAAGATCTCCATACACCGTCATCGCCGCGGTGCGCGGTATCGGCGTCGCCGTCATCACCAACACATCGGGAGTGGTGCTAACGCTTGAGTTACCTCCCTTGCTGCGAAGCGCAGCCCGCTGTTCAACCCCAAAGCGATGCTGCTCATCCACCACCACCACGCCGAGGCTGTGAAACTGGACCTGATCCTGGATCAGTGCATGGGTTCCGATCACAATGTCAATTGATCCTGCGGCCAACTGGGCAAGCAGGTCGCGGCGACGCTCCCCCGTAATCCGACTCGTGAGCAGCTCGACCCGCAGTTGTCGGTCACCGAAAAGATTGTTTGGATCCGGCACCATCACACCGAGCAACATCTCCCTGATGCTCGCGAAGTGTTGCTCGGCTAGAACTTCCGTCGGTGCCATGAGCGCTCCTTGATGTGCTCCCTGCACCGCGACAAGCATGGCCGCAACGGCGACAATTGTCTTTCCGCTACCGACATCACCCTGCAACAGGCGATGCATCGGATGAGGCCCGGCCAGATCTGCGGTGATCTCATGGATCACGCGGTGCTGCGCCGACGTGAGTGGAAACGGCAGCGCTAGTTCAAATCGCTTGACATGCTCGCCGTTCACATTGTGTTGAATACCGGTTGAATCACGTTCGAATGACCGCTTGCGCCCCACCAACACCAACTGCACGCGCAGCAGTTCGTCAAATGCCAGTCGTCGTCGCGCCGAATCCTTGGCAGAGATACTTTCCGGCAGATGAATACCCCACAAGGCAACCTCACGCGATGCCAGTTCGAGTCGTGCAATCACTTCGACCGGGACTGGATCACAAATTCCCCTGGCCTTGCAGCGCTCGAGGGCGTTTTCGACCCAACCGGCAATTTCCCATGTGCTCAAGTTGGCCTTTTCGCTTTGCGGATAAATCGCCACGATGCGACCGGTTCGATCGCCAATCAGATCGACTATTGGGTTTGTCATTTGCAGCGCGCCGCGAAACAGGTCGGCCTTGCCGAACATTGCTACCTGCATTCCTTCCGAGAGTTGCTTGGCCCTCCAAGGCTGATTGAAAAAAACCGCAGTGAGCTGACCGGAGTCGTCGCCAACTTGAACGGTCACCATCGTCCGACCACCCTTCATCGGGCGCTTGGTCAGCTTGCGAATCTCCACCAAGACCAGCGCTTCCTGACCAGGGACGAGATCGGTTACTCGCGCTTCGGCCGAGCGATCAACCCACCGCCGGGGATAGGTGGAAAGTAAATCGAGGACATTTTCAATCCCAAAGTCTGTGAGGGATTTTTTTCGCTTTTCGCCGACACCCTTGAGAACTTGGACATCTATCTCGGCGAGTTCGCGCAAGGTAATCGGTGAATTCATTGGCAATATTGGACCTGGGCGATCACTCCACACCAAAGAGAAACGGATACAGCGGTTGACCGCCGGCGTGTACCTCAACCTCGACATGAGAGTGATGTCGGGCCACATGGGCACTAATTTCTGCCGTCATCACCGCGGTCGCATCCGCTCCCGTGATGATGGTGAGCAGCTCGCGACGACCATCGGTGATGAGGTGATCGAGCAATGCGGTTGCCGCAGCAATTTCGGTGCTGCCAATTGCCACAATGCCGTCGCCGCGAACTAGCCCGATCCAGTCTCCTGCTCGAACGGGACCAATGTCGACCTTGGTGTCTCGTACTGCTTGCGTAACTTCGCCGGTGGCCATCGCTGCGGCGGCATTAGTCATATTCGTGGCATTGTCCACCGCGGTCGCTTCAGGGTCGTAGAACACCAATGCGGCCAACGCCTCTGGCATTGAGCATGTGGGAACCACCTGCACGTCTTTAGCCGATAGCGAGTTCACCTGATTTGCCACTGCAATGATGTTTTTGTTGTTCGGCAAAATGACGACCTGCTCAGCATTCATATGTTCAACGGCATCTAGCAACTCGGAAGTGGAAGGATTCATCGTCTGTCCACCCGTGACGACTCCGTGCACTCCCATTTGACCAAATAATTCTGCCAATCCATCGCCGCTACACACCGCGACGACGGCGCATGTGACCGGCGGTAGTGCCAAGCTGGTGAGATTCTTGCGAATGCCATGATCACTTGTGGCAATTCCAAGCGCGGCTTCTCGAGCCGCATGATCGCCGGCCACTTCCTCGAAAAGGTCTGTGACGCGAATTCGATGTGGCCGGCCACCAAGTTCAAGTGGTGCTTCGATGGCCGCACCGATGTCGTTGGTATGAATGTGACAGTTGTACAGACCGTCTCCGCCAACGACGACTATGGAGTCACCGATTTCGCCCCATGCCGACTTGAATGTCTTGGCGTTGTCATCCGCAAGATCCACTAGAAACATCACCTCGTAACGCAGCTCACTGACATCTACTTCGCCAGGGCTTGTCCCGCGATGCATCGCCGCATCGAGTTGTTCGGCTGTCGGTCCGGCGATGAATTCGGGTTGCGGTAGCGGTTCGCCATCCACGATGTGAATTGCGGAATCCATAAATAACATGAATCCGGCTCCACCGGCGTCAACTACTCCGGCGTCCTTCAACACCGCGAGTTGCTCCGGGGTATTGGCGAGTGCGGTTCGACCTGCCGCGCGGGCTACACGCAACATTGTCGCCAGGGTTGCTCCATCTTGAGCCGCGCGTTGTGCGGCATCCGCCGTTTCACGAATAACCGTCAGGATCGTTCCTTCAATCGGCCGCAGAACTGCTTCATATGCCGCATCCGATGCGGCCTTAAGGGCATCGGCAAGCTTTGAGGACCCAGCAGTTCCAGCCGTACGAAGCGTCGAAGACAACCCACGCAAAATTTGGCTCAAAATCACACCGCTGTTTCCTCGCGCCCCCATCAGCGAACCATGACTAATCGCCTCACAAGTTGGCTCTAAGGCGGTGTCGGCATCTTCCAATTCGGCTACGACGGCATCTAGCGTGCGCGCCATATTGGTTCCCGTGTCGCCGTCTGGAACCGGGTACACATTGAGTCGGTTGATCCCGTCTGCATGGGCGCGCATCGTGTCACGAAAGGCAATCACGGTGTGACGTAAGGCATCCGCTCCAAATAGCTCGAGGACAGGCACCAGCAAAGAATACCCAACATGGTCGAAAACGCCCCGATCTGGCAAGATCTCATGATCGGATTCCAGACCACGGAGGTTCGCCCGCATGCAGGGAGTTATCAAGGCCTATGACCCAGCGAGTGGTGACGGCGTAATTCTGTGCGATACGAACCTCAGCGAGTTCGAACTTTCGCCGTCCGCACTCGAGGGATCTATTTTTCGGATGTTGCGACAAGGTCAGCGCGTAGTGTTCGACCTTGATGATGCTGGTCGAGCCACACATTTACGACTCGGGTCCGAGCGCGACATGCTCACCCCCGGTACCTAATTCATCATTGAATACATTTTCGACGAAGGATTACCCGTGTTACGTCAAATGACTCAGAATCAGTCGCTCCTGACGTGGGTCGCGGAATGGGAAAAGATACTCCAACCTGCAGATGTGTATTGGTGCGACGGAAGCCAAGAGGAATACCGACGTTTATGTGCCGAACTCGTGGAATCGGGAACTTTCGTCAAGCTCGACGAGTCCAAGCGCTCGAATAGCTACTGGGCACATTCCGACCCGGGTGATGTGGCCCGCGTGGAAAACCGAACGTTCATCTGTTCGAAGGATCAGATTGATGCCGGCCCAACTAACAACTGGCGCGATCCCGACGAGATGCGTACAGAACTTACAGCCCGATTTACCGGCGCAATGTCGGGTCGCACAATGTATGTGGTTCCCTTTTCGATGGGACCACTCGGGTCTCCCATCGCGCATATCGGAGTTCAACTCACGGATAGCGCGTATGTGGCAGTGAATATGTACATCATGACCCGCATGGGTGTTGGCGCCCTTGAGGTACTCGGCAATGACCAGTGGGTCCCCTGCGTACATTCGGTGGGGGCGCCGCTGAAGCCTGGCCAAACCGATTCGCCATGGCCGTGCAATCCAGACAACAAATATGTGGTGCACTTTCCCGAAACCCGCGAAATTTGGAGTTATGGCTCTGGATACGGTGGCAATGCACTGCTTGGGAAGAAGTGTTTTGCCTTGCGAATTGCCAGTGTGATGGCTCGCGACCACGGTTGGTTGGCCGAACACATGCTCATCTTGAAACTCACAAATCCACAGGGGATATCCAAATACATTGCCGCCGCGTTTCCCTCTGCCTGTGGCAAGACAAATTTGGCGATGTTGGTACCGACGATTCCCGGTTGGAAGGCCGAAACCATTGGCGATGATATTTGCTGGATGAAGTTTGGTGCGGACGGACAGTTGTATGCGATCAATCCCGAAGCCGGATTTTTTGGCGTGGCGCCGGGTACCGGATACGACACCAATCCAAATGCAATGGCGACAATGTGGGGAAATGCGTTGTTCACCAATACGGCTTTTACACCGGATGGTGACGTGTGGTGGGAGGGTATGACCCCCGACAAGCCCGCCGTGGCCACCGACTGGCTCAATAAACCTTGGACTCCAGAGTCTGATTCCCCAGCGTCACATCCCAATGCGCGGTTTACCGCACCGGCATCACAGTGCCCGTCAATTGCACCAGAGTGGCAAGATCCGCGTGGCGTTCCGATCTCGGCAATCTTGTTCGGCGGCCGCCGCGGCACGACCGTTCCACTCGTCACTCAGTCTTTCGATTGGAACCACGGAGTATTTCTTGGTTCGATCATGGCCTCCGAAACAACCGCGGCGGCCGATGGGGCCGTGGGCAAATTGCGATTCGACCCGATGGCAATGCTTCCATTTTGCGGTTACAACATGGCCGACTACTTTGCCCACTGGTTGGACATCGGCATCGCTACCTCGCCGGACAAACTGCCGCAAATATTCTTTGTTAACTGGTTTCGCCGAGACAGTGATGGTCGATTCTTGTGGCCGGGATATGGCGAAAATAGTCGAGTCTTGAAATGGGTATTCGAGCGAGTCAGCGGTGGGGGAAAAGCCGAAATCACGCCGATTGGATATCTACCGACGGTTGATTCGCTGGACGTCAGTGGTTTGGATATATCGCACGGCGATCTCGACGCAATACTCAGCGTGGATCGCAACGGTTGGCGCGACGCAATTTCACAAATTCGCGAGCACTATTCCATTTTCGGCGATCGATTGCCGTCGAAATTGCGCACCGCTCTCGACTCACTCGAGTCGTCACTTAGTAATTAACTACACCCGTCTACGCCAGCGCAGGAACACGTCTTCAAGTTCTGGTCGCTTCGTGCGCGGAATCAATACAAACAGACGATCACCCGGTTCGATCACCGTGCTCCCTCGTGGCGGAATCGTCTCACTTCCTCTGGCGACCACGGCAATTAGCGCACTTCGCGGCAGACCGATCTCCCGAACCGCGGCCCCGGCGATCGAGTGATCTCCGGCAACATCGAAATCGACGAGCTCGAGCGATCCAAGTGCATTTACATCTAATGGCGCGGTCACGGCCGGCGGCCGCGGATCCACCAGTTCCAACCGTTCGGCGATCCACTCAAGTGTCGTTCCCTGGAGTAGCGCCGAAACAAGCACGACGAAAAAGACGGCGTTAAAGATCGTTTCCGAATTTCCGACCTTTGACGACAGCACAAAGGTAGCCAGCACAATCGGAACCGCTCCACGAAGACCCGCCCATCCAAGCAACGTTCGCTCACGGACAGTGAATTTAATCATTGCCGTCGAAACCCACACGGCTACAGGGCGAATCAATACCACGAGAAGAACCGCTAGCCCAAGTCCCGGCAAGGCGATTTCCAACAGGTCGCTGGGAAAAACGAGCAAACCGAGAACGACGAACATCACCACCTGGGCGAGAAAGGCCAAGCCCCCGTGGAACATCACTAATTGCTGGCGATATCGCGACGGTGTGCTACCGATCGCCAAGCCGACTAGGTAAATGGCAAGAAAGCCGCTCCCGCCGAGTAGGTCCGCCGTACCGAAACCGAGCGCGCCGGCCGCCACAGATGCCACTGGTGCGAATGCGTCGAATGATTGAGGCAATCGAGCAAAGACCCACGTCCCGACAGCACCCAAGACGACTCCGACAAGGAGACCGATTCCAAGTTGTCGAACAAAGAGAAGCACGAGTTCGGAGAAGGCAAAGTTGGGTTTCTGGACCCATTCGATCAGACCGATCGTCAGCGCGACCGCCACCGGGTCATTGAGTCCCGTCTCCGCCTCGAGTGTCCGCGCGAGTCGCCGCCGGATATTCGTGAACCGGAGAGTGGCAAATATTGCTGCTGCGTCGGTCGACGAGACCACGGCTCCTAGCAAAACCGACTCAAGCCATGAAAGGTTGAATAAGTAATAGGCCACGAACCCGGTCAGGATCGCCGTGGTGACGACGCCAACTGTGCTCAGAAGTGCGGCCGCAATCGCCACTTGGCGCAATCGCCTCCAAGAAGTCGAAAGCCCGCCCTCATAGAGAATCGCAGCCAGGCTAATAACACCGACTGTCCGAGCAAGTTCGACGTCGTCGAAATAAATCCCGCCGGGCCCGTCCGAACCAAGCAACATCCCCAGTCCTAAGAAAGCCACCAGAGCCGGCACGCCGATGCGCGCCGCGCCCAAAGCGACCACCGCACTCCCAGCCAGAATTGCGCCGACTAGAAAGAGTGTTCCACCTACTTCCACGCCACCACTTTCACATTCCTCGTGTGAGACGGGAGTCGAGGCGTTTATCCAATAGATGCATCCGTTGAATCAGATCTGGCGGCCAGATTCATTGCCAACAGTCGTTGCAGTGAGTGTTCCATGCCATCAACCGAGCCGTCGAGAAAGATGACATTTCCTTTTCCGTGTTCGGCCGCGTCGCGAATGGTTTCTGTCCACATTGCGAACAACACCAGCGCTTCGCTAGCGCCAGACTGCTCAACGGTTCGCGAAGCCTCTGCCAGCCCGGCCGCGACCTCGGTGCGGAACATTCGCACTCCCTGACCACGTTTTTGCGATGCAATGGCCTCGGCCTCCGAGGTGATTCGAATTGCCGCGCCTTTGGCTTCCGCGGCCTTGGTCTCGCGTATCAGCAACGCTTCTCCTTCGTTTACGGCAGCGGTGCGCAAATTGGCGCTCGCAACAACCGTCGCCATCGATCGAGTGATCACCTCGTCAAATGTGATGTCGTTGAGCTGAAGATCGATGAGGTGGTATCCCCAATCGGCAAGCGTGTCATCAAGATGCTTCTTAGCTTCGGCCACTATTTCCGCGCGCAATCCCAAAATTTCGGCCTGTCGTTGAGTAGCCACATATCCGCGTGTTATCGCTTCCACCGTTCGAACCAAGGCGATGGTCAGAGATTCCCGATTGATGAATTTAAATGCGATCTTTTTGACACTGTCCTCGGAATCGTTGATTGCCGAATACAACAACATCACCTTGAAGTAGACATTTGCTTGATCTTGAGTGATGGCTTGAAATGAAAGTTCCATCGACTGGTGTTGCAAAGATATTCGTGAGTGAATTTTTTGTATTAGCGGAATTCGAAAACCCAGTCCCGGACGCACGATGCGGCGATACTTACCGAAGGTCGTAATGACCGCCACGTATCCTTGTCGGACGACAAAAATTGGGAACACAGTGGAAGGCTATACGGTTTCTCGGATCGACTATCCGACGAGGACCGCCCGGATTGCGAGCCCCATGATGAACAGGCCGCCAAATCCGTAGAGCAAATAAACTCGGCCCTTCAACTGTGCCCGATACGAGTAGATGATGGCAATGGCAATGATGGCGACAAATCCATAAAAGGCGTGAAATTGGGGAAATTCACGTTTGTCACGATTTACCATCAATACGCCCATGGCAACCTCCACGAATACCGTGAATTGAGCTAGCGCGGTAAACCACCACAATGCGCGACTACGAAGTGACAATACTCGGTGCGCCGCGAGAGCCCATATTCCTGCTAACGCATTGGCGATGATCACGATCCACGCCCATTGTGTGTGCAAATTGAGAAGCGTTGTCGAACTCACGGCGCCGCCCAATCTAGTCGATTCATTGCGATACAGAATTGTCAACGAATAAGTGTGTCGGCCTCGCGACCACTTTGAATCAATGTGAGATTTCCGTTGGCGTCGCGTTCCACCGTTGTGACCGAGCAATTATCGAGTCGAAACAAAACAAGTCGATCATCGCTTTGAGTTTTGCCGATAACTGCGTTGATCGCCATGAAGTGACTTACCAATACTGTGTCGTCATCTATTTGGCGGACGAAACTAACAACCTCGTCTCGAAATGTCGTGTAACGCGGGCCAAGCGACTGCCAGGTTCCGCCCATAGTCTCGCGCAACCACACAACCCGTTCGGACGTCGGCACACCGTCGGGTGAGGGAATTTCGCCGATTTCGGATCGAATTTCGGGCTCAATATTCCACGCTTCGCACAACGGCGACGCCGTTTGCTGACATCGCAGAAGCGGACTGGTCATCACATTCATCGGCCCTAGTGGCGCCAGTTGCTGTGCCATGTCACGCGACTGTTGGCGACCAAGCTCGTCGATGTCCGGATCGAGTTCTGTGTCCCACCCGGCCGACGCCCGACCATGTCGGACAAGATATAGGCGCACTGTTTTCATTCGAAGAGCCATCGATCGCTAGGCGGTCCAGACTCGCCTACCTTGATAAACCATTCCGTTCCAAAAGCATTTCGAAAAACATCTGGTGGCATGCTGGTAAAAAATGTTGTATCAGTAACTTGACTCGCATGACAAGCGATGGCCCGTAATTTTTGATCACAGTAAGCAACGACATCAACCTTGTGGCTAATGGCCGACTCTGGTTCGCCAATGGGGTTTCCATCGTCGGCCGGCGCATCGGGATCGAAGTCGCCAGATTCCTCGCCATTGGTTCCTGGTTGTGAATCGGATTGGAAGAACTCGCGCAGCGTTCGAAAAAAATCACGATTCATCGTCACTTCAAATACATTTGGAGTGCCTGCCAATTGGGCCGCTCGATGACCGACATGGTGCACTTTTATGTGATCGGGATGACCATAATTGCCATGCCAATCGTAAACGGTGAGAATGTCGGCACCCTCTTCGATCAAGATCTGGGCAAGCTTTGTCGCCGCTTGCTCCGTGTCGGCGTTTATAAATGCGCCCGCAAAGTGATTCTGCTCCCAGTTGGTCATTCCGCTATCCGTGTAACCGAGCCACTCCACTCGCTGGATTTTGAGAATCTCCGCCGAGGCGTGAAGTTCTTTGCGCCGCCGATCGACAAGAGTTTCACCTGGCGCAAGATCTCCTGGAACTTGTCCATGGTCTCCGTTAGTGGCAACCACCAACACGACTCGATGACCTTCAGCGCTTGCTCGGGCAATTGCTCCGCCGGTGGCAAGACACTCGTCGTCGGGGTGAGCATGAAAACACACCATTGTTCCCACAGTCGATTCTCCTACGCGTCTTTCACTGCACCGCTGGTAAGAAGTGACTCGATTGTGGACTCGTCGAATCCCCAATCTTGGAGAATTTCTCGCGAGTGTTGCCCTGGGTGCGCCGGCGGTGTGGGCACCGCAGAAGATGTGCGAGAAAACCTGGGAGCGGGTGCCGGCTGTGTCACGCCGGCGATTTCGATGAAGGTCTCACGCTCGACATTGTGCCGGTGCCCGGCAGCTTGGCTCATAGTTAGGACTGGCGCGAAACAAGCATCGGTCCCTTCCATCAGTGCGCACCATTCGTGCGAGGTCTTTGTCAGCATGATCTCGGCGAGTCGTACCTTAAGTGCCGGCCACTGCGTCGAATCCATCTGATTGGAAAATGAAGGATCGTTGGCTAGACCGGTCTTTTCGAGAAGTACGGAGTAGAACTGGGGCTCGATCGAGCCGATTGACACGTATTTATCATCTAGACATTTGTAGACATCATAAAAGTGGGCGCCCGTGTCAAGAAGATTGGTTCCTGGCTCGTTTTCATTGAACAGACCAATCTGTCGAAATGCCCAGAACATGCTCATGAGTATCGCCACTCCGTCGACCATGGCCGCATCAATTACTTGACCCTTTCCACTTTTTTGCGCCTCAAGTAAGGCACAGACAACGCCAAAGGCCAAAAACATGCCGCCGCCGCCAAAGTCTCCAACCATGTTCAGGGGCGGCATCGGCGCGCCGCCCGGACGAGCGAAGTGCGCCAATGCACCCGCCAACGAAATGTAATTGATGTCGTGTCCCGACGCTCCAGACAGCGGCCCATGCTGTCCCCATCCGGTCATCCGTCCAAATACCAATTTCGGATTTCGTTGCCTACATACTTCGGGACCAACCCCCAGCCTCTCCATGACACCGGGTCGAAATCCTTCGATGAGAGCATCGGCCTGCTGAATTAACGACAGCAATGTCTCCAGCCCTTCGGGATTCTTTAGATCGATGGCAATGTTGCGCCGACCCCTCAGTAATACGTCGAAGTGTGGCTCGCTCGGCGCAGGACCACGCACGGCTTGAGTGCGCTCGATGCGAATGACCTCTGCCCCCATGTCGGCGAGCATCATTGCAGCAAATGGACCGGGGCCAATCCCTGCGATTTCGACGATGCGATAGCCCGCCAGCGGTCCGACGCTTTTCGGCATTACACAGTTACGGATTGCGTAAGTTGATGCACGGCCGAAATAAAAGTTGGCCACAGTGGTCGCGGCAAGTCGTGTCCCATGTCTTCCAACATCAACAATCGCGCATTTGGAATGAGCTCCGCCGTTCGCTGACCGCCACTTGGTGAAATGAGCGTGTCATCCAGGCCATGCACAACCAGAGTCGGCACAGTTAGTAATTGCAATTGTTCGGCCCGACTTCCGCTGGCATAGACCGCGGCCAACTGACGGGGTCCACCCTCCGGATAGAACATCCGGTCATAGTCGCGAATTGCCGCGGCGTACGAATTCTCGTCACTTCGATATTTCTTGGAGTGCCATATTTGCCAACGGGTCGAGAATTTGATGTATTCGTCGCGATCTACCGGCGATGGTGTGAAAATAGCGTCAAGGGCCTCTGGAGTTGACTGGCCAAATTCCAATTCGCCGGTCTGGGACATCACCGATGTCAGGCTCAGCGTCCGCTGGGGATATTCGATTGCAAAGGTTTGGGCGATCATCCCACCCATTGACGCGCCGAGTATGTGGGCTCGTTCGATGCCCAGATAATCGAGTAGTCCTGCTGCGTCGGCGGCCATATCTGAAAGCGTGTATGGAACTTTCGGGATTGGTTCCCCGAGCATTGCCGCGTGCAGCACTTCGTCGACACTCACCGATTGGCCATCGAGATGCGTCGAGAGTCCGCAATCGCGATTGTCGAAACGAATGACGTGCAGACCACCGGCGGCGAGCAATTTGCAAAACTCGGAGTCCCACATCACCATCTGGGCCATGAACCCCACGATTAGCAGCAACGCCGGATCGGTGTCTCGGCCGAATGTGTCATATTCGAGTTCGATGCGGTCATTGATTTTGGCGCGACTCACCGTCATATTCTCACCGCTGCGACTGGTTCGGGTCAATCTCTGGTCCTCCCCTAACCTTGTGCCATGACGAAATCAAAAACTTTGTTTGGGGTTCATGCAGGGCTCCAACACACATCCACCACCGAACTTCGTGCGCTATGGCGAAAGATTGAGGACCTCGGTTTTGGTTGGATTTCGATTTGGGATCACTTCTATGCAGCCACCGGCCAAGACGATCCCGAATGCCTGGAAGCCGTCGCCATGCATTCGGCGCTCGCCTGCGAGACCACCAAAGTTCGTTGCGGGTCGCTTGTCTACAGCGTGGGTTATCGACATCCAGCCGTTCTTGCCAACATGATCTGCACGGTTGATCATCTCTCGGGAGGACGCGCCGAAATTGGCCTTGGCGCCGGTTGGAGCCAAATCGAATACAACGCATACGGAATTTCGTTTCCGTCGATCAAGGTGCGCATGGATCAACTTGAAGAGGCCGCCCAGTGCGTGCGTGGTTTGCTGCGTCAAGAAATCACCAATTTCTCCGGCACATACTTCTCGCTGACGAATGCCAAGTGCGAACCTAAGCCGGTGCAGAAAAGGCTGCCAATCTGGATTGGCGGCGGAGGTGAGAAGCGCACGCTAAATATTGCCGCGAAATACGCGGATGGATGGAACGTCCCGTTAATTAGCCCAGAAGCGTTCGCCCACAAACGATCGGTTCTCCATCAGCATTGCCACGCGATCGGACGAAATCCGAGCGAAATTTCCTGTGCCATCAACGTCGGAGTGGCCCTGAGCGAGGAAAATCTGGTGCAACAATTTGGCGCCCTCACCGAATATGTGAGGCCGGGTGTGCTGACCGGAAGCGATGCGCAAATTGTCGATCGAATTGGCGAATATGTTGCGGCCGGTGCAGACCAGATCAATCTTTCCATTCGAGCGCCATTTGCTATCGACTCTCTGGAACGCTTCAGCGCGGCAATGAACCTGATTTAACCGAGCAATCGTCGCTTTTGCTCTTCAAATTCGTCCTTGGTGATACTCCCCCGCTGAAACATTGCTTCAAGTCTCTCCAGTTGAGACACCGAGGTATTTGCTCCGCCCGATCGACTTCCGCCGTGCACCCTGATCGCATTGTGAATGATGTTTTGAACCTCATCTGGCTCACGAATGTCGGAGAAGCTTTGCTGACCTTCTTCCCCGCCAGATTCAATTAGCAAATCACCCGCGTCGATTACTCGCTCGAAGACTGACTGATGAATACTTACATTGTTCACACGCTCAAGCGGAATATCGATTCCAATCTTTCCGATCACGCCGTGGCGATACATCACCCGATGAGAGGTCACCACAAAGTGAGTCGTGTTCCACTGCAATGCACGTACTGCGAGATACCCGAGTGAGACGAGAACCACGACCCACCGACTCCAAGAAAAAAACTGCTTGAGCCAGTCCCAATCGACACTTGTGGACCACTTGGTGAGAAATACCACAAACACGAGAGCTGCAACTACTCCACCGATGGGAGTGACGAAGTGCCACCAGTGTGGGTGCAAGTCAAGTATCAACTCTTCATCGGGATTTAACGATTTTCGCGAAAACGCCATGGACGCATCGTACTGTGCGTCAATATTCGCACCACCACGCCGAACGCCTATCGTGTGTCTGTGGATTCCCGCCAGTTCCTCATTGGTCTAGATCCCGAACAACGCGAGGCAGTCACAAGTCCGGGTTCGGCGACGATAGTTCATGCCGGAGCAGGTTCGGGCAAGACAAGAGTCCTCACCAATCGAATTGCGTATCGCGTCGCAACGGGAAGTGCAGAAGCAGAAAACGTTCTGGCCATCACGTTCACTCGCGAAGCGGCAAGCGAAATGCGGCGTCGACTGAAGTCTCTCGGCGTTGGAAGTGCGCCGACTGTCGGCACGTTTCATGCCGTAGCGCTCGCTCTTCTTCGTCAGCGTCTTATCGACGTTCACCAGCCTGTGCCAAACATTGTCCATAATCGGCAGGCACTAGCCGTGGCGGCCGCCGGTCAGCACCCGCTGGCCGAACGGCCTCGCGACTTATTGGCCGAGATCGACTGGGCCCATGCGCGAATGATTTCCCCGTCCGACTATCACACCGTGGTCAAGCGATCGCATCGCTATTTACCAGGATCGGTAGCCGACATTGCCAACATTTATAAGGAGTACGAGACTCTAAAGAAGCGCCGCCAAGTCATTGACTTGGATGACCTGATAGCCAATGTGGTCCGCGAGATGGGCGACGACTCTAACTTTGCCGCCGCGGTTAGGTGGCGTTTCAGACACATCTTTGTGGACGAGGCCCAGGATATGAATCCTCTCCAGTTCGCACTTTTTGAAGCGATCCGCGGTGATCGTAGCGACGTGTTCATCGTTGGCGACCCTCTGCAGGCAATCTACGGATGGAATGGAGCAGATAGAAAAATTTTTGATTCGCTTCCAGAACATCTGACCCAGGCAACCGTGTTGAAACTTCCAAATAACTATCGCTGCTCGCCACAGATTCTCGAAGTTGCCCGGCGAGTTGCTCAACTCACCGGCGACAGCGTGCACGTTCGGTCGACAAAGGGCGATGGTCCCGTTGTTCGACTCATTGAGTGCGTCGATGCGGACGCCGAAACAACGGCAATTGCGGATGCGCTATGGGAGCATGCCTCGACCGGCGGTCCGCAGCCTTGGCAATCTTGCGCCGTGTTGGTACGAACCAACAGCCAGATCGCGCCAATTGTGGCCGCTCTACATAAGTCGAACATTCCGGTTCGCATGTCGCGGACATCGCCTGAAATCTCGGCTGCTCACGCCGCGGCCGCCCAATCAAAAGGACGACATGGGCTCTCGACTTGGGCAAGCGACACTCTTGATGAATCCACAAACGATGCGGAGCGAATTGTGGCCGATCAGGTTCGACAGTTTCTCCGCCTCGATCAGCCCGGCACGGTAGATGGACGAGCATTTAGCGCGTGGATAGCAGCCAATTCGTTGCACAGTGGGAACGCCAACGGAGTCGAGGTCCTCACATGTCACTCGGCAAAAGGAAGGGAGTGGAATTGCGTGATTGTTGCGGGAGCAGAACTGTTACTCATGCCGCACACGTCGGCAAACACGGCCGAACTGCTAAACGAAGAAACCCGGCTGGCGTATGTCGCCCTTACCCGCGCCGAACACAGGCTGATCATTAGCTACGCAATGACGCGCAACGGACGTCAAACCGGTATTAGCCCGTTACTTGCCGATCTACCAACAACTGGCGAACCGTCGCCCACGGGGCCCGCGCATACAGCGATCGCCACTCGTGTGACTTGGCCAAAATTGTCTGAAGAACTACTCAAATGGCGTGCAACACGCGCTCGCCAAATTAAGCAATTACCGAGCATTGTCTGTAGTGACCGCGAACTAGTTCGAATCGAGCAAGACTTACCAACGAGCATCGATGCACTCGCCGACATTGTTGGCGAACTGACAGCCAAGCAACTCGCGAGCGAACTCTTGCCAATTATTGAAAATTTTAGAACCAACGCATCCGGCGAATTACCTGTCGCCAATACGAATTAGCACAGGTGCGTGGTCGCTTGGCGTCTCGCCCTTACGCGCATTGCGATCAATGGCGCTCCACGAAGTGCGTTCGGCCACGGTCGCACTCGCCAATACAAGATCGATTCGCATGCCGTGCCCCTTGTGAAAGCTTCCGCCGCGGTAGTCCCACCACGAATAGAGCTGCTCCTCGGGATGTTGATCGCGAAAGACGTCACTGAGACCCCACGAGCACAAGTCCTGTAACACTCGTCGTTCGGGTTCGCTCACATGAGTGGATCCGATTAGTGCCGCCGGATCCCACACATCAACATCGGTTGGCGCAATATTGAAATCACCCGCGACTACGACATCATCCGCGGTTTTTGCCACGGTCTCAACGTGTTCTTTTAGCTGCTTCATCCACCTCAGTTTGTATTGATAATGGTCATTGTCAAGCGCACGACCATTTGGAACATAGACGGATGAAACCAGGCACCCCCCGCATCTGGCAGTGATAATGCGAGCCTCCGCGTCGCGGTCACCGACTGCGAAGTTGGAAACGACATCGCTGATGCCAATCTTGGAGATGATCGCTACTCCGTTCCACTGACCTTGACCGAAATGAGCGGAGTCGTATCCCATTTCTGTAAATGTGAGCGTCGGAAATGCTGAGTCCGTCATTTTTGTTTCCTGCATGCACAACACATCGGGTCGAACATCTTCGATCCAAGCTTGTACACGAGGCAATCTTGCTTTGAGCGAATTCACGTTCCAGGTGGCAACGAGCACTTTGACAACCTACTTCCTTCGCGAAACTGCCTTACGGTTTGAGGCTGTGGAAATTCGAACCTCAATACTTCGTCGCGACGGGGTGAAGCTTTCGACAATCAGTGAAAGTTGCTGTCCCAGTTTTACGTGGTCGCGAGCGCTCCGAGGTACCGGATTTGCCATCAACTGAAGTGGCAGATAGCCGCGGATATCACCAATTTTCACATACACACCATGTGCCGAATAGGTGTCGACTACACCCTTAACTTTGCTCCCAACCGGATGGCGTTCCACAAAGTTTAGAAATGGAGAAAGTTCGTTGACTGCAGAGGTTTTTGCGCCTTGTTTCGATGCCTGCTTCTTCGCCGGGAATTGTCGTGATACGGCATGTTTTGAACCGGTCTGTCTAGAAACCGAAGATTTAGTCGCTGTCGCAACCTTGAGCGACGGAGCGGGCAACTTACTTTTTGCCGCCGTGCGCGCACCGGGTGGTGGAGTTTTAGGTATCGGCATTGGACGCAGCGCCTCTCGACTGGCCTTCTTAATTTTCACGGCCAAATTTTTGCGTCCAAGACCTGCCCCATCACGATTTGCCACGAGACGAACAGGTAGTCGCTCGATAAACACCCACCCAACATTTGGAACAGGTTTTCCCCCAAGTAGGCGACCCGGCTCGAACAGCCACTTGTATTGATGATGAAATTCCTGGTAGCTGTCGTTAGACAATACGCTTGCGCCGACCTTCTCGGCAATGGTAAGCACAAAGCCATCTCCGCGCCCGATCGCCCCGGCGGGTGGGGATACAAGTTCGTTGTTGTCAATCGCGCTATTAAATTCGGCCACTTCCTTCTTGTCAATGCGGTGTCCAAATGACGCATCAACAACGACGGTGATTTTCGTCTCGGGGAATTCCGTCATGAAGGCGAGCACCGCCTCATTTAATTGCTTAAGGCTCGGTATGGTGCGGCCCTCGGTGGCAAGGTTCGAGCCGTCAACTACAACATGTTTTGCCATGCTATGTAGTCAACCATTCTGTGGGCCACTTTCTCGCGCTGTGCAGTCGCCTACGCTCAATGCGTGCATAGGGCGGTTCTATTTGATTTTGGCGGAGTCATTGTTTCCGGACCATTTGAGTCGTTTAACAGTTACGAGCGGGACCATGGATTGCCGAATAATTTCATTCGCTCGATCAATGGAGTGAATCCACACACAAATGCGTGGGCCAAACTTGAACGGAGCGAGATTACATCCCATGAATTCGACAAATTATTTGCGATGGAAAGTGCGAGTCTTGGTCATCGAATTTCGGGAGCAGATGTACTCGCACTTCTAGCTGGAGAGATTCGACTCGACATGGTGTATGCACTTGATGCCCTCAAATCATCGGGGTACAAGACCGCCTGTCTCACAAATAATGTGCTGCGAACTCAATCTGTTGCACTAACCAAGCGTGAGGAAATGCTTCGAGATGTGCTCACTCGATTTGATGCCGTCATTGAAAGTAGCGTTATTGGAGTACGAAAGCCAGAACCGCGCTTCTATGAGATTGCCTGCGAAATGATCAAGGTGAAACCGAACGAGTGCGTGTTCTTGGATGACCTCGGTATCAATCTCAAGCCAGCTGCGGCGATGGGAATGGCGACAATAAAGGTGACGAACAGCGCGCAAGCACTCGAGGAACTTGTTCAAATTCTCGGCTTCGAGATTAGATCTCCGAGCTGACTGGCTTGGATACGAATTTCGGGAATTGCGGTTGTTTCCCACAATATGCCGCGACGCAGTGGTCCAATCGTGAAAATTGTGGTGCTCACTTTTCCATGTGCGTCGATCAACGCACCAGACCGTGGGTCGCACTGCACGCCTAGTCCCTGTGGTCCAACGGCAGCCTGGCCATTGTCAATTAAGGAAGAAATTGGTGCGGGGGCCCCAGCACCGACCTCCGTCGGGCCGGTGCATAAGACCACCCAATCTCCAATAATTGCGGTTCCCGCCAAGGTCTCGACGGTGAGCAACGTTGGCGACACGACCGCCACACCCGTGACTCTGGCCCTGACCACTCTGATTCGACCTTGCTCAAGGTATTCACCTACCCGAGTTCCAACCTCTGTCGCAATTCGGTGACGATGGACTTCCCAATAGCGCATCGCATGTCGAAGAAACTGGCGTTGCTGTGCGGGTGTAAAATTCATCCACAGTTCCTGAGTCCTTGTCCGCAATCCATTCACCGCGGCGCGCCAGTTGTTCCGATCCTGTCGGAGCCAATGGAGAACTTGACGCGGTGTCGACATGTTCGGCACCATTGGTGGATGTTCGACATGGGTGTGCCGAGTTGGTAATAATCCGTGGCGAGAAATTCCGATCACGTTTGCCGACGATTTCTCTAACACACGAACCGCCACATCAACAAACGTCAGACCGGTTCCTATTGTCACGACGGTCCCACTATGAATTCGAGCGAGTGCTCCCGGTGCCCACGGGTCGGAAATGAATCGATCATGTGCACCGACTTCGATGTTCACCCACTTTGGATTGAACGGTGGCGCATTACCGGTTGCCAGCACGACTATGTCGGATTGCAGAACCTGCCCATTCAAACAGCGAACCATTGGCCCTCCACGGTCACCGACTTCGGGTTCGTTAATGCTTTGCGCCGATGACTCGAGATGGTCAAAGGTCACTCCTTTGGCCGCAGACTGACGCGCGTCGTCCAGAACATGACGAAGATACTCGGCGAACAACAACCTTGGGGCAAACGCCTCACGGTCGATACCCGCCCACTTGACGAAGTCGTCCGGCTGCTCCACCAGCCCACTCAACGCCTTGGCTCTGACGTTTAATATGTGACCGGGGAAGGTCGTGGAATACGCGACGCCTTCGCCAAGTCGCTCGCGAGGTTCGACCACGGTGACATGCACCGGCGCTTTAGCCTTGCGTAATACCTGCGCGGCGAGCAAGGTGCCCGAGGCTCCTCCACCAACTATTACGACTTGCCGTACCACTATTTCGTCACCAAGAACTGAACGTTTGCTCCATGAGATCAGCGAGTTCTTGGTCGTGAATCGCCTTGGAGCCTGTCGCGGGACTTCCCGATTCTACGCGCGCCACATGACGCCAGTCGTAACCACGATCTTTGAGTGGCCACACAAGATGATCGATGAAACGCCACGCTCCCATATTCACCGGCTCCTCTTGCAACCACAGAAGCTGCTTTGCCTGCGGATAACGGTCCAAGATCTCTCTGAGTTGCGCCCGTGGGAAGGGATACAACTGTTCGAGACGGACAATTGCCACATTGGCATGTCGTTTGTCTCGCTCCGCAATTGCATCCCATGCAACCTTTCCGCTGCAAAACACTAAGCGCGTCACACCTTGCGCATCTGGCGCAGAGGGATCGTCAAGTACTTCCTGAAAACTTCCTGAAACAAGTTCGTCGATATGAGAGTGGCTCTGCTTCATACGCAATGGCTGTTTGGGTGCCATCACCACAAGCGGCTTTCGAACGTCACGTCGCACCTGTCGTCGCAACAAATGAAAGAACTGCGCCGCGGTTGTCGGATAGCAGACTTGAATATTGTCATCCGCGCAGAGTTGCAAGAATCGCTCCATTCGTGCGGAAGAATGTTCGGGTCCTTGTCCTTCATATCCGTGGGGCAATAACAGAACGAGGCCATTGCTCTGGCCCCATTTATCTTCGGCGGCCACAATGTATTGGTCGATGATCACCTGGGCCCCGTTTACAAAGTCGCCGAATTGCGCTTCCCACATCACGAGCGACTGTGGCTTGGCGTTGGCGTATCCATATTCAAAACCAAGTGCCGCATACTCGGATAGCAGCGAGTCGTAGACCCAGAATTTGGCATTGGCAGTAGGCAGCGTGGCCAGCGGAACCCATCTTGCCTCAGTGTTGTAATCGATCAGCGTCGAATGACGCTGGCTGAATGTTCCGCGACGAGTGTCTTCGCCAACCAATCGAACCGGCGTACCTTCAATGACAAGTGATCCGAACGCAAGAGCCTCCGCAGTCGCCCAGTCAACATGTTGCTCCGCCTCGAACTGTCGCGATCGTGCCTCAAATTGTTTGACCAATTTTGGATGCGGAGCGAAACCTTGCGGATACTCGGTGAGATGACGTAATACATCATCCAGGACTTTGCGACTCACACCGGTGGCCACTTGCGGCAACACACCGGCCGGCGCTGGCGGTCTCGGCACCGAAACAGGACTCGGAGCCGACGCCCGTGTTTCATCTAGGGCGCTCTGTAGACGCGACTGATAGTCGGCAAGTGCACTCTCCGCTTCTTCGACCGTGATGTCTCCACGCTTGACCAAGGTTTCTACATAAAGTTTTCGTACGCTGCGTCGTTCGGCAATCGCCTTGTACATCAACGGCTGCGTATAACTTGGATCATCGCCTTCGTTATGACCGAAGCGTCGATAGCACAACATGTCGATCACGACATCTTTATGGAACCGTTGCCGATATTTGAAGGCCAGTTGCGCCACGCGCAAGCACGCTTCTGGATCGTCACCGTTGACATGGAATATCGGCGCTTGCACGGTTTTGGCCACATCACTGCAATAGTGAGACGAGCGAGCATACTGAGGCGCTGTCGTGTACCCAATTTGATTATTGATAATCAGATGGATAGTTCCACCGACGCGATAACCGCTGGTGTCGCTCATCGCTAAGCATTCTGCAACAATCCCCTGACCGGCAAATGAGGCGTCACCGTGAACAAGAATCGGCATGACGGGATACGACAATGGCGGCTCGATATGATCCTGAGCCGCGCGAACAGTTCCGAGCACGATCGGATTCACCGCTTCAAGGTGACTCGGATTCGCCGATAATTCAATTGGCAACCTCGACCCATTCCGCGAAACATACGTTCCAGTGGCTCCAAGGTGATACTTCACGTCACCCGAACCCTGCACGGAGGATGGGTCGATGTGGCCCTCAAATTCTTGAAATATTTGATCGTAATTCTTGCCCATCACGTTGGCCAAGACATTTAGTCGCCCCCGGTGGGCCATTCCAAGTACAGCGCCATGCATCTTCGCATCGGCAACTAATTCAAGAATCACATCCAAAATCGGAATTGCCGACTCGGCTCCCTCCAAGCCATACCGTTTCGTGCCCACATATTTAGTGGCGAGAAAACGTTCGAATGCCTCCGCCGCATTTAGCCTCTCTAAAAGCCATCGTTTATCTGTCACGGGTTCGTTGCGTCCCGGACCTTCGACGTGTTCCTGGATCCAGCGTTGCTCGTCGGTGTTTTGGATGTGCATGTACTCAATACCAATGCTCCGGCAATATGCGTCCCGCAAGGCACCTAGTAGATCACCAAGCGTTGACTTGCGCACTCCCCCTACACCGCCGGTGAGAAACTCGCGATCTAGATCCCAAATTGACAGTCCGTACGTCGCAGGATCCAGTTCAATTGGCATTGCCGGATCCTGCCAACGCAATGGATCTAGATCGGCGATCAGGTGACCACGTACGCGATGTACGCGAATGAGAGTGGCTACCTGCATCTGCTTGTCGAGCATGCCCTCTTCGCTGTCAATCTGATTGGAGTCTTGATGCCATTTGACCGATGCGTACGGAACTCCCAAACTTCGAAACATGTTCTCGTAGAAGTCATGCTCACCAATCAATAGTTCGTGCACATACTTAAGGAAGAGTCCACTCTCGGCACCTTGAATAATGCGATGATCATAAGTGCTTGTGATTGTGACGACCTTGGACACACCAAGGCGAACCAGAGACCGCACATCGCTTCCCTGAAATTCGGCCGGATATTCGATGCTGCCAACTCCGACGATTACTCCTTGTGTCGGCATCAGCCTGGGAACGGACTGAACGGTGCCGATTGTTCCAGGGTTGGTAAGACTCACATTGGCACCTTGAAAGTCATCAACCGTGAGTTTGTTGGCTCGCACCTTGCGAATGATTTCTTCGTATGCGTGGACGAACTCAGCAAAGTCCATGGTGTCCCCAAGTCGTAATACAGGAACAACTAAAGCGCGTTGACCCTTGCCCTTGTCCACGTCTACCGCAAGTCCGAGGTTCACATGGGCATGCCTCTGAATTAGCGGCTTGCCGTCCTCATCTTTCAAGTAAGCGTTTTTCAGATTTGGCATTGAGTCAGCGATTGCCCGAACGACGGCGTAGCCAATTATGTGAGTAAAGCTGACCTTGCCCTGTCCGGTTCGCGCCCGATAGTTGTTGATTACCGTGCGGTTGACTTCTAATAATTTGGCCGGAACATTGCGAAAACTCGTAGCCGTCGGCACTCCAAGACTGCGTTCCATATTTTCGGCGATGGTCGCAGCCACACCCCGAATTGGCTCAGGCGGTCCGTCCTCGACAATGACGACAGCGGTTGCGACTCTCGGTTTTGGTGGTTCTACCCCGAGTCCGGACTGTGTCTCTTCGGCCGGCTTTGGGCCGATGGGGCGAATTATCTCGGCGGTGATGTCTGATTTCGGGGCGTTCATTGAGCGATAGTCGCTAAAGAACTCCTGCCAAATAATCCCTACTGAAATGGGGTCGTCTCTATACCGCTCGTACATTTCCTCGACAAGCCAAGAATTGGCACCAAAATTTTCGGGGCGCTGCGACTCGGACATCGGCACCAAGCGTATCCGCGGGCCGTTTGGTACAGGATGTAACTATCATGATTCCATGAAACGAATCAACATGCGCCAATTCATCTCAGCAACAATTCTTGCGGGCATCATCGCTTCGTGCGGCGACTCGTCAGATTCGACGTCAACCACAGCCGTAGTGGCCGATGTTGTCGTCTATGCCGAGCGCGGAATTCAGCTCGACCAATCGTCGTACACGGCGGCTCCCGGAAGTGTCTCCATTGCCTACGTCAACAATGACACCATCCGCCACACACTCATTGTCGAAAAGGAGGGCACCAAAGTTTCTGGCTTTGAATTGGATGTCAGCGGGAAAGGCGACACCGATCAAGGCACAGTGACGCTGGATCCCGGTACATACCAACTCCTGTGCACCGTTGCGGGGCACCAAAATATGAAAGCAAGTTTCACAATCGGCTGAAGCCGATTTCGGTTAACCGAATAGCACCTCGGAAACCACCCACAGCACTAACCACATGACTCCCGAGGTGATTAGCGCATTTTTGTGACTTTCGAACGACCACAACAACTTGTTGCCGGCTTTCACTCCGCCGAGAATTCCAAGCGCGGTAATTTCTAACAGCAACGCGATAGCTATAGCGA
>CAYGOJ010000001.1:0-5874 GCA_964351545.1 uncultured Acidimicrobium sp. | reverse complement strand
TGACCATCCACACGTTTGCCGCCATCGTGATGCCAAGAATCATGCCGACGGAAATTGCAGCATCACGTGCCGAATGGCCGCTGCCGAAAAAGTCCTTGTAATAATCTTCCGTGAGTCCAGTGATCAAAATCCCAGTTCCGAGTGTGGCAACGGCTGCCCATCGGAACCACCACAGTGCACGACGTCCAATCTTGTCGATCGCAATATTACGAGCCTTGCCTTCGTCACCAAATGCTGCCAGGGCCGGAGTTTGGACCAAATTGAAGTAGTAGAGCAATCCAATCCATGTGATGCCAGCCAGAATGTGCAACCAGCGGAACCCAAAGGAACCGAGGTAGTCGCGAGTGAGCAGTTCCATTGTGTCAATCCCCTTTTTGCTGGTTAGTGACATTCAAACTAGCAGCCCTCACAATTCGACCGCATAATCCGACTGCGCTACTAAGTTATAAGGGTCATGGCCGCCGAATTTATCTACACCTGCTATAAATTGGCGCGCTTTTACCCGCCAGATCGAACCGTATTAGAGGACATCTCGCTGTCGTTCTACCCCGGGGCAAAAATCGGCGTGATCGGTTCGAACGGCAGCGGTAAATCAAGCTTGCTTCGGATTATGGCCGGAGTTGACGATGGCTACACGGGCGAGGCACGCCTGACGCCGGGTTTTTCGGTTGGAATGCTTTCTCAAGAACCCCAGTTGGACCCACATAAAAGTGTTCTCGGCAACGTTATGGACGGCGTCGCTCCGATTCGGGACTTGCTCTCCCGCTATGACGAAGTTATGGCGATGTGGGGCGAGCCAGACGCCGATTTCGACAAAGTCGGAGTTCTTCAGGCAGACCTAGAGGCCAAAATCGCCGTCACGGATGCGTGGAGCTTGGAACGCAATGTTGAAATTGCTATGGACGCACTGCGCTGCCCGCCAAATGACGCCGACGTCACAACATTGTCAGGAGGCGAACGTCGCCGAGTAGCGCTTTGTCAGTTATTACTAAGTCGACCCGACCTGTTGCTTTTGGATGAGCCAACTAACCATCTGGATGCCGAGAGCGTCGACTGGCTGGAGCGCTTTCTACAGGAATACTCGGGCACCGTTGTGGCGATCACGCACGATCGTTACTTCTTGGACAATGTCGCCAAATGGATTCTGGAACTTGACCGTGGACGCGGGATCCCATTTTCTGGAAATTACACAAGTTGGCTAGAGCAAAAACAAGAACGACTCGGCCGCGAAGAAAAGTCGAACGAGGCACGAGCCAGAACACTGCAACGTGAACTTGAGTGGGTCAGAATGTCGCCCAAGGCTCGACAATCCAAGGGCAAGGCTCGGTTGGCGGCATACGAAAAGCTTCACGCAGAGGCGCAATCTTCGGAAAAGGGTGCCGACAAACTTGAAATTGCAATTCCTCCCGGTCCGCGACTAGGCGACACGGTAATTGAACTAAAAAATGTACGAAAGGCCTTTGGCGATCGTTTACTCATCGAAGACCTCACATTTTCGTTACCTCCGGCCGGAATCGTCGGAATTATTGGCCCCAACGGGGCAGGTAAGACGACGCTTTTCCGGATGATCGTTGGTCAGGAGGCTCCAGATGGTGGCACGATCACCATCGGAGACACTGTGCAGATGAGTTATGTCGATCAAAGTCGAGACTCGCTAAATTCCGATGCCACCGTATACGAAGAAATTACTGGAGGCGCAGAATCACTCAAGATCGGCAACCGAGAGATTCACGGCCGCGCATATGTTGCGAGTTTTAATTTCAAGGGAAGCGATCAGCAAAAGAAGGTTGGCGAACTTTCGGGCGGCGAGCGAAATCGAGTCCATTTGTCGAAACTTCTCAAGAGCGGCGGCAATGTCTTGCTGTTGGATGAGCCAACCAATGACCTCGACGTGGATACCTTGCGGGCACTTGAAACCTCACTGGAATCCTTTCCCGGATGCGTCGTCGTTATTAGTCACGACCGTTGGTTTCTCGACCGAATTGCCACACACGTGTTGGCGTTCGAAGGTGACAGTCAGGTGCATTGGTTTGAAGGCAATTTCAGCGATTACGAAACGTGGAGAAAGAAGGAGTTAGGAATAGCCGCCGACCAACCGCACCGACTCAAATACAAACCACTGACCAGGTGACCCGATGAACCGATCGCTTCGAAACATTCGAATTGCCTGCGCGGGAACATTTATCGCTGGAATCGCCGGAATGATTATCTCATCGGTCGACGGAAACAATGTCGGACGCGTCACTACCTTCGGCGTATTCAGCGCGATTGGGGCGCTTGTTTTACTTGCCACCTCGTCCGGCAGCGGTGGCCATCGGATTGATGTATTTGATGAGGCGATTGCCGAACAACTTGAACAGCAAATCACGATGCTCGTTGCCAGCGGCACCGATGAGTCATCGCTGCGGAGAATAGTACGCGATGCCTTTCGCGTCGGGCGTAGTACTTCGTGAACTTTACAGATAGTGAACTAGCCGCGCATCTGGCAAGCGAAACAGGCAAGCGGCTGGTTGCGTTACGCCAAAAACTATTCGCTGACGGTGCCTCACCTTGGTATGTGATGGACGCGGGTGACGCAATCGCGCATCGCTTTCTGCTCGATTCACTGGAGGAGTTTCGGCCCCAAGATGCGGTGCTATCGGAGGAAGGCGCGGACAATCCGGAGCGGCTCTTGGCTGATCGAGTTTGGATAATCGATCCGCTGGATGGCAGTAACGAATTCGGCGAAATCGGCCGCGACGACTGGGCGGTGCATGTAGCGCTGTGGGAAGGTTCTCATGTAGCGGGTGGCGAACTTGTAGCCGGAGCAGTGGCTCTACCCGCATACGACATCACTTTGAGCACCGCACATCCTCCGCCAATGCCACCACGCCATGAGGGAAATCCCCGGCTTGTGGTGTCACGAAACCGAGCCTCGCGCGAGGTCGTCATCGTGGCCCAAGCTCTCGATTGCGAAGTTGCCCGCCTTGGCTCGGCCGGCGCCAAAGCCATGGCTGTCGTACTGGGCGAGACCGATATCTATGTCCATGCCGGTGGTCAGCACCAGTGGGATTCGGCGGCGCCAATTGCCGTCGCCCGCGCCACCGGATTGCATACCAGTCGCATCGATGGTTCGCCGCTTATGTATAACGAACGAGATACATGGCTACCTGATCTTGTCGTTTGCCAACCGCACTTGGCCGAACGGGTGTTGACGGCACTGCGCGAGGGCAGACTTGACGCGTGATGCTGTCTGTTACCGATGATTCCGCGGATCGAACCTGGGGTGCGTTTTCCGAATTCGGACCTTGGGTTTTAACCGAGGAAAACATTGGTTGGGTACAGCAAGCCGTTGCACTGAGACGGGCCGCTCAGAGTGAGATTCCACACCTGACGCGAGCGTCCCGAGTGCCGCCGGTGGCGAGACTCGCAACCGTTGTAATCGTCTTGGTGCGAGCGCTAGTACCTTGGTGGATACGCAAGAAGTTTCGCGGGTTTCCTTCGCCGGAGGCATCGCGCGCATATGTTTCATTGCGCTTGCGTAGGGCGGTCGAGCGCCTTGGGCCGACCTACATCAAACTCGGTCAAATAATCTCAAGTGGAGACGGTCTATTTCCGCCCGAATTAGTGCGTGAATTCAAACTCTGTCGCGATCAAGTACCGGCCGAATCGTTTGAACGCGTGCGCATGGTGTTGGAACAAGAATTTGGTTCGCGTCTTGATGACATCTTTGTGCGTATCGATACCACGCCTTTGGCGGCCGCTTCTATTGCCCAAGTTCATGCCGCAAAATTAATCACTGGCGAAGAGGTTGTCGTGAAAGTACAACGACCGCAGGTCTCGAGACTCGTCCGCAAAGACCTCAAGGTCATGGCCTGGTTGGCGCCCCACCTCGTAGGTCGGATAAAGATTGCGGCCCTCGCCAATCCTCCCGCACTTGTCGAGTTGTTCGCCGAGACCAT
The DNA here is from genome assembly GCA_964351545.1 of uncultured Acidimicrobium sp. Taxonomy (GTDB): domain Bacteria; phylum Actinomycetota; class Acidimicrobiia; order Acidimicrobiales; family Ilumatobacteraceae; genus UBA3006. Next base: position 1,933 of record CAYGOJ010000001.1, on the reverse strand, counting down.
TGTTGAAGAACTTGACTTTCGCATCGAGGCCGACAATATGTTGGCGATTGCCAAGATGTTGCGCGAATTGAAGCAAGACGGCTACATCGTGCCGCGGCCGCATCCGAAACTTGTAACCCGGCGAGTATTGATTATGGAGAGATTGGATGGCTTCAAGTTCGACGATGTGGTCGGCATGAAGAAGGCCGGCATCGACACCGAAGCGGTGATTCGCACCGGAATGATCGCGTTCATGGAGGGCGCACTAATCCATGGGATCTTTCATGGCGACCTTCATGGCGGTAACTTGTTCGTCCTTCCCGACGGCCGCACCGCACTCTTGGACTTCGGAATAGTTGGTCGGCTCACCGGGAAGCGTCGGATGGCATTCCTTCGACTCATGTTGAGCGCCACCACTAATCACGTCAAGGGACAGGTCGAGGCTTTGCGCGACCTCGGCGCACTCCCCGACGACACCGATATTGACGCCGTCATTCGAGACCTAAATCTTGGCCAACCAGTTATCGACCCAACCTCGCTTTCAGGCGAGGAACTCGTCAAGGAGGTTCAGCGAATCGTCAAAGCGATGCTCGGCTACGGCGCACGAATGCCAAAGGAACTCATGTTGTACGTGAAAAATCTGGTATTCCTGGACGGTGCAATTGCCCGGCTTGCCCCGGATCTGGACATCATTGGCGAGATCGCCTCGATTTCGATGCTCTTTGCCCAACGCCATGGCGAGCAACTTGGTCGTGAGCTAGGAATTGACCACACCCTGGTCGAAATCAATTTGGACAGCGTCAAAGCCGGTCTCGGTGTGGATGCAAGCACCAACAAAATGACCTACAGCGACCTGCAAAAGCGACGCGCAATCATTCAAAAACGCATGCGCGAACGCACCGGGCGCTGACCCTGGTTTGCGACCTATATATATGAGGTTGGTTGTCGCTAACTGCAGTGTCACCTACGAAGGGCGTCTTGATGCGGCCCTTGGCAAAGCAACCCGACTGCTGATGATCAAGGCCGATGGCTGTGTGGCCATTCATTCGGACGGCGGAGCGTATAAGCCACTCAATTGGATGAATTCACCAAATACCCTGATCGAACAGGCCGATTGCTGGATAGTCACCAACCCAAAGGGCGAAAAACTCACCATCCACATGCACCAGGTTCTTAGCGACTCGCAACATGAACTCGGCGAAGACACAGGACTCATCAAGGACGGAGTTGAAGCCCACCTGCAGGAATTGTTGGCAGCCCTCCCGACAAGTATTGAAGCCGGGCTGACGCTCATCCGCCGCGAATATCCCACCGCCGTCGGGCCGGTGGACTTGCTTTGCCGCGATGCGCAAGGAAACACGGTTGCAATTGAGATCAAGCGTCGTGGTGAAATCGACGGAGTCGAACAGCTCACCCGCTACATCGACTGCTTACGCGCCGACTCATCCTTGGGCGACATTCGTGGCATTTTCGTGGCCCAGATCGTCAAGCCCCAAGCACGCGTATTGGCCGAAAGTCGCGGAATGGGTTGGTTCGAAGTGGACTACGACCAACTTCGCGGTACTCGAATTGACGAGTTGCGGCTGTTCTGACGCTTCCACACGGAAGACTTTTCTGCAGTTTAGGAAACCGTTGCTCCATCTATATAGCGCTACTTAGGTAACAGCAATCCACCTTCGGGCGGAAGGTCGGCTGCGTCCGCAATGTCCCGAGGTCGACCCGTAGAAAGATTATTCCTTCGCAAGTCATCAACAGACAGGAACGGAATATCTACTCCACCCAGTCGGCGCTAATTTTGCGGATGACCAAGGCTCAGGTGAATGTAGTGACCGAAGAGATGATCGGCACTATGCGCAGCATCTCCGACACAGACACACTCGTTGTGGCAACACATGACCCCGAAAGCCGCGCTGCAGGTGCGGCGTATATAGCGTCACGCAAGCATCGCGAGCGA